>JAKSOK010000068.1 GCA_024405615.1 Phascolarctobacterium sp. | reverse complement strand
TTAAAGAGGTTATTCAACCTAACGTTTGCTTACCTGCAGTTGGTCAAGGCGCTTTAGCTATTGAAAGCCGCAGTGAAGACCCCGAGGTTCGCAAAATGCTAGACTTCTTAAACGACCTGCCTACACGTCAGGCAACTAGCGCAGAACGTGCTTTCCTTGGCCTGGTTGAAGGTGGTTGCCAAGTTCCCATCGGCGTACATGCTGATGTAGAAGGCGAAGAAATTAAAATCGAAGCAATCATTGCTTCTTTAGACGGACAAACCATTCTGCGTAATACCATCGAAGGTAAAGCTGCAGATGGCGTAGCTTTAGCAGAAAAATTAGGCAAGGATATGCTTGCTAATGGCGGTCAGGAAATCCTGGCAGCAATTCTTTAAGGAGAAAGATTATGGCAAAACAAGGTAAAGTATATTTAATCGGTGCAGGTCCTGGCGACCCCGGTTTATTAACTCTGAAAGCAAAGCACTGCTTAGAAATTGCAGATGTAGTTGTATATGATTATCTAGCAGATCCTCGCATTGTTGCTTTCTCCAATAAAAATGCAGAAATGATTTATGTTGGTAAGCAAGCTGCAAACCATGCTATGTCTCAATGGCAAATCAACGAGCTGTTGGTCAAACTAGCTAATGAAGGAAAAATCGTTGCTCGTTTAAAAGGCGGCGATCCCTTAGTATTCGGTCGTGGTGGCGAAGAAGCTATCGAATTGACCAAAGCTGGCTTGCCCTTCGAATTTGTACCTGGCGTAACCTCTGCTATTGCAGCAGCCGCTTATGCTGGCATTGGTGTAACTCATAGAGCAGTTGCTACTTCTTTTGCTGTAGTAACCGGCCACGAAGACCCCACTAAACCGGAATCCCAAATCAACTGGAGTGGTTTAGCAACCTCTGTTGATACTCTGGTATTCCTCATGGGTGTAGAAAACATTGAAAAGATTAGTAAACAACTTATTGCAAACGGTCGCCCTGCAGAAACTCCGGCTGCCGTTGTTCGTTGGGGTACCCGTCCCAACCAAAGCACCTTGATCACCACTTTAGGTGAAGCTGCTGCAGACGTTGTTCGCACTGGTATGAAACCTCCTGCTATTTTCGTAGTTGGCAATGTTGTTAATCTGCGTAGCCAATTGCAATGGTTCGACAACAAGCCTCTCTTTGGCAAAACCGTTGTTGTAACTCGTGCTCGTGCTCAAGCAAGTGCTTTAACAGCTAAACTTGAAGCAGAAGGTGCAAGAGTTATTGAAGTACCGGCAATCAAAATCGTTCCTCCTGCAGATACTACTGCTATGGATGCTGCTATTGCCGACATGTGCTCTTATAAATGGTTAATTCTTACCAGCGCTAATGGTGTAGATTATTTCTTCGAACATCTCCATGCCGCAGGCAAGGATTCCCGTGCTCTGTGCTGCACCAAAGTTGCAGCTATCGGCAGCGCTACTGCTAAGCAATTGGAAAAATATGGCATTAAAGCTGATTTAGTGCCTTCTGAATATAAAGCTGAAGATTTGGCAGAAGCCATGGCTGGCGAAATCACCGCAGGCGATAAGATTCTCCTAGCTCGTGCTAAGGTTGCTCGCGAGGTTCTGCAAAACCGTCTCCGTGAATTAGGCGCAACTGTTGATGTAGTAGTTGCTTACGAAACCATCGCTGACTGCGAAAACAAGGATGAACTCATTGAAGCTCTGGAAAGTGGTGAAGCTAGCGTTGTAACCTTCACCAGCTCCTCTACTGTTACCAACCTGTTAGAAGTATTAGGCGACAAGAAAGACCTGCTGAAGAAAACTGCTTTAGCCTCTATTGGTCCTATCACTGGTGCAACTTTGCAAAAGAACGGTTTAGAAGTAGCTATTGAAGCTAAAGAATATACTATCAATGGCCTGACTGAAGCTATTTTAGAATATTACGCAAAATAAGGAGATTCTAACATGTCTATTACTGGTTATCCCACCTATCGCCCTCGCAGAATGCGCAGAACCGCCAACCTGCGTGCTATGATTTGCGAAAACACCCTAACTGCAAAAGACTTGATTTACCCCCTGTTCGTTGTTCCCGGCGAAAATATTAAGCATGAAATTGAAACTCTGGAAGGCAACTATCACTGGTCTGTAGACCGTGTCTTAGAGCCTGTTAAAGAGGCTGCAGAATTAGGCATTCCTGCAATTTTACTCTTTGGCGTTCCTTCTTATAAAGACGAATTGGGTAGCAGCGCCTGGGATATGAACGAACCTGTACAACAAGCCTGCAAGGTTATTAAAGAAAACTATCCTGACATGGTTATTATCACCGACGTTTGCATGTGCGAATATACTAGTCATGGTCACTGTGGTAAATTAGATGAACGTACTACCGTTGATAACGATGCAACTCTGCCTCTGCTGGCTAAGGTTGCAGTTTCTCATGCGCAAGCTGGTGCTGACATGATTGCTCCCTCCAACATGATGGACGGTTATGTAAAAGCTATTCGCGAAGCTTTAGATGAAAACGGCTTTAGCGATATTCCTATCATGGCTTATGCAGCTAAATTTGCTTCTGCTTATTACGGACCTTTCCGTGCAGCAGCAGATTCTGCTCCCTCTCATGGCGATCGTAAAGGCTATCAAGAAGATCCTGCTAACAGCGATGAAGCTCTGCGTGAAGTTGCTTTAGATATCGAAGAAGGCGCTGATATTGTCATGGTAAAACCTGCTATGGCTTTCATGGACATTATTTACCGCGTTCACGAAACCTTCAATCGTCCTCTGTGCGTTTACAACGTAAGCGGTGAATTCGCTATGGTAAAGGCAGCAGCTAAAATGGGCTGGATTGACGAAAAACGTATTGTTATGGAAACCATGACCGGCTTTAAACGCGCTGGCGCTAAAATGATTATTACTTATCATGCGCTGGATGTAGCTCGTTGGTTAAAAGAATAATTTCAATTAACAATATTCCCATAATTTTTGATTTATTCTCAACTTGCAAACCTCCATCTGTTAACTATTAATGTTAACCACTAACTTTTTCTAAAGAAAAGGAAACTATAATTATGATCCATTCTAAATCTGAAGCAGCATTTGCTGAAGCAAAAAATTATATTCCCGGTGGCGTAAACAGCCCCGTACGTTCCTTCCGTAGCGTAGGTGGTGTACCTCCTATTGTTGCTAGTGGCAAGGGCAGCAAAATTTATGATATTGATGGCAATGAATATATTGACTATGTTTTAAGCTATGGTCCTCTGCTGATGGGTCACGTACCTGACTGCGTAACTGAAGCTATTAAAGCTGCAGCAGAAAAGGGTACCTCCTATGGTGCTCCTACCTTAGCGGAAACTGAATTAGCAAAATTAGTATGCCGTCTAGTTCCCTCTATGGACATGGTTCGTATGGTAAATAGCGGCACCGAAGCTACCATGAGTGCTCTGCGTCTTGCTCGCGCTTATACCGGTCGCGACTGCATCGTTAAATTCGTAGGCTGTTACCACGGCCATCATGACAGCCTGTTGGTAAAAGCTGGCAGTGGTGCTACTACCTTAGGCGTTCCTGATAGCCCGGGCGTACCTAAAGCAGTTGCCGAAACTACTATCACCATTCCTTTTAATGATATTCCCGCACTAGAGAAAGTTTTCGCAGAACGTGGCAATGAAATTGCTGCTGTAATCACTGAGCCTACTCCTGGTAACATGGGTTTAGTATTGCCCAACGAAGGTTTCCTAGAAGCTCTACGTGCTATTACCAAAAAATATGGCGCTCTGCTGATTTGCGACGAAGTTATGAGCGGCTTCCGCAGTGCTCAAGGCGGTAGCCAATCCCTGTATGACATCGATCCTGATATCACCTGTTTAGGCAAGGTTATCGGTGGTGGTCTGCCTGTAGCTGCTTATGGCGGCAGAAAAGAAATCATGCAGGTTGTTGCTCCTGCTGGTCCCATGTATCAAGCTGGTACTTTAAGCGGTAACCCCTTAGCAATGGCAGCTGGCATTGCGGCTTTAACTTACATGGAAGAAAACAAGGTTTGCGAAAAAATCGAAAGCATGACTGCAATCCTCACCGGTGGTTTAGAACGCGCAGCAGCTGCTGCAGGCGTACCTGTTCAAATCCATCGTTTAGGCAGCATGTTCACTGTTTTCTTCAGTGACAAACCTGTAACCGACTTCGATAGTGCTTGTGCTTGTGATTTAGAAGCTTTCAAAATCTATTTCCATAGCATGTTAGAGCAAGGCATTTACCTGCCTCCTTCCCAATTCGAAACCAACTTCGTTTCCTTGGCACATAGCCCCGAAGACATTCAAAAAACCATCGACTGTGCAGCTAAAGCTTTTGCAGAAGTTGCTGCAGCAAGAAAATAATTCTATAAAACAAATGGGCGTATATTTACCATAATATATGCCCATTAAATATATTACATACTTATAAAATTTGGAGGAGAAATTATGAACTTCGCAGAAGTATTAGCAGCCGCTAGAGGCAATATTGGTCCTGTTTGCAAAGCTTGTCCTGTTTGCAATGGTAAAGCTTGCGGTACCAGTATTCCCGGTCCTGGTTCTCGTGGAAACATTGCCGCTCGCAATTATGAGGCCTGGCAAAAAGTTTATCTGAACATGGATACCCTTGTAGAAGCAGCCCCCTTAGATTTAAGCTTAGAAATTTTCGGCAAAAAATTCAAACTGCCTGTTTTTGCTGGTCCGGTAGGTGCTATGACCATGCATTACGGTGACAAATACTCCGATGTAGAATATAACAACATTCTTGTTCCGGCTTGTGCTGAAGCTGGCATTGCTGCTTTCACTGGTGACGGCCTCAATGCTACAGTTATGGAAGCTGCAACTGCGGCTATTGGCGCTGCAAATGGCATAGGCGTGCCTACAATTAAACCTTGGAATGTAGATACCATTAAAGCAAAAATGCAACAAGCAATTGATGCTAAACCCTTCGCTATGGCTATGGATATCGATGGCGCAGGTTTACCTTTCCTCAAGAACATGAACCCTCCTGCTGGTCCAAAATCCGTTGAAGAAATGAAAGAAATCGTTAAAGCTGCTGGCGTTCCCTTTATCGTTAAGGGCGTTATGACTGTCAAAGGAGCTCTCAAAGCTCTGGAAGCTGGTGCTGCAGGCATTGTTGTTTCTAACCACGGCGGTCGCGTATTAAATGATACTCCAGCTTCTGCTGATGTATTACCTGCTATCGTTGAAGCAGTTGGCGGAAAAATGAAAATTTTCGTTGATGGCGGTATTCGTACTGGTACCGATGTATTTAAAGCCTTAGCTTTGGGTGCTGATGCTGTTATTATTGCCCGTCCTTTTGTTGTCAGCATATATGGCGCTGGTGCTGAAGGCGTAAATGCCTATGTAGATAAGCTCTACGGCGAACTAGAAGATGCTATGACCATGTGTGGTGCTCGTTCTCTTAAAGATATTACTCGCGACATGGTTACTATAGCTAAATAAAATATCCCTAAAAATTATTAAAGGCTGCTGCATAAACTGCAACAGCCTTTTTTCTTTTAACGGCTAGGTTTTTGGTTTGCTTTTTGAGCAATATTCAAGAAATTAGCATCATCATAAATATTATACCCAGCAACATCGCCCATATCCTTAAGTAAAGCGCCGTCTATGGTATAATTTAGAGCTTTGTTACCTTTAGCTTTTAATGCTACTTTAATTGTAACTGGCTTTCCTTCTTTTAAAGCCTTAACAAAGGGAGATTCTACTTGACCTTCTTTAAACTCACAGGTACCCGATGCTAATACAGTTTGTTTTTTATCATTTTGCTTTGCTTCTAGAGTCATCGGAATAATATAGCTATGCTTATCTACAGAATAAGTCATATTATTCTCGAATTTTTCTGCTGCATTACCAATTAATGCAATTGTAAAATAAGTAATAGGAGTATATCTACCGATGGCATTATCATAAAAACGGCTATCAAAAAAATACAGTTTTTTCATGTTAATACAAATAGTAGACTCAGGATCCAATTCTGCCGCAGGAATAAATTTCATACTTCTAATTAAAGCACGACTATTTCTTTCATCATAGGTTTTTTGCATTTCCGCATAGCAAACAGCACTAAATAATGTAACTAAAAATAATGTTAATGCTAAAATTTTCTTCATAATTAATTAAACATGCCTCCTTATGCACAATTTACTTCTTAATCTATATCAAAATGATATCATCATAACAACAACAATGCAAGTGAATTAGAAAAAACTAGCATATTAGTAAACTACTATGTTATAATAATAATATGGTTTATTGTATTTTAGCAATATAAACCTGTAGAGATAAAATGCTTAGACAAGCATTAGAAAGGAGGATACATGGCAGAAAACGAAGCTAAACAGGCAAACTCAGCAACAAAGCCTGTTAAAAAGCGTAGATTTTTTAGGCCCAAAGCTAACAAACCCAAAGCTGAGCAAGAAAATGTTGTGAAAACTGAGACTAAGCAAGCACCTAATCAAAAGCAATCTCAGGCAACAGAAGCTAAGAAAAAAAAGCAGGACGTTATGCCTAAACCAACAGGACAACCTTCAACCCCTAAGTCTAAAGCTAAGACAAACAAAATTAATGCTGTTCAAAACGGCAAAGCCAAAGCTGAAGAAAAATCTGTTGAAGCAAAACAACCTGTAAAACTGCAACAGCCTAAAAAGGCAACCATGAAAAAGCTTGATGCTAAAGCTCAGGTGCCCCATAAATCTACCACCAAGAATAATAGTAATTTTAAGCCCCGTAAACAAGCGGGCCACCCAAGGTTGAAGCTTACGGATATTAATTTTGAATATCTTGACACACCAAAATTTAAGGATATTTATGCTCTAGTTACTAAAGCACATAGTTATTTTGCTGACGATAAAGAAACCTGTTGTGCAAAATTCCGTATCGCTAACGAAGCCATTATTTCGCGTTTGATCAAGAAACTACAGCTCACGGAAGCTGTGGATGAAACTAATTATTTTGAGCAAATTAACTTGCTTTCCAAAAATATATCTAGTGAAATGGTTGATGAAAATATCTTTGCAGAGATGCATAACATCCGCATGATTGGCAACAGCTTCGCCCATGGTGATGACAAATACTCTCCAGAAAATGGCAGTAAGACCTGTTTAATTGCTATGGAAAAGATTTGTCGCTGGCTAGTTGAATTTGAGCCTAAATATGATAGCTACCAAAGAGCTAAGGCCGCAACTAGCAGTAGTGCCTGGGATGATATTTTAAATGGTATTAAAAAATTACCATCCACCATCATCTCTCTATTTAAAGGAAAATAATAGCAATAAAGCCCGAGCATCAAGCTCGGGCTTTTGTATTATTTGAATTTGTTTTTTTACTTTAACATTGCTTTAATACCGGCAAAGGTTTCAGGACTGATGATATGCTCAATACGGCATGCGTCCTTCTCAGCAATCTCCAAGTCTACCCCTAACTTTTCATTAATGAAACGAGTTAAGGTTACATGACGATCATATACTGCAAGAGCCTTTTTTTGGCCCTCTTTAGTTAAGATTATACGACCATCTGCTTCCATAATTATGTAATTATCACGTTTCAAGATGCTCATGGCGCGACTAACGCTTGCTTTAGTAAAATCCATTTCTGTAGCAATATCAATAGAACGAACACTACCATTGCGTCTAGTAAGCACTAAAATAGTTTCTAAATAATTTTCCCCAGATTCCAGTAAAGACATGTTATCCCTCCCAAACTTGATGTGCGATACTGTAAATTATATTTAACAAACTCTAGGATATAGTATCAAAACAAAAGAAAATGTTGTATAATACTAATAGCACAAGCAAACCATACACAGTTTGTTTACGCTAACCTTAATTGTAAGTTAGCAAAATCTAAGATAGATTAACTTGCTTTTAAAGTTCGACAAAACGCATTGTTGCTAACTGTATTACTAAATTCTACCACAATTATAAATAAAATCAAGAGGTATTTATAAATATGCTTAATTTTATCACCGAAAATGTAAGCGTTTGGGATAATTTAAAAACCACAAGAAAGCCTATTATCCTCTATGGCATGGGCAATGGAGCTGATAAGATTATAGACTGGTGTGAATCACACAATGTTGCCGTAGCTGGTATTTTTGCTACGGACGAATTTGTTCGTTATCAGCAGTTTCGCGGACTTACCGTTTGCAAGTACAGTGATATCATAGATAAATTTGGTTCTGATATTCTAATTGTCATTGCCTTTGCCAGTGAACGCCCTGAGGTATTATCTCGCTTTAAGGAGCTTTCCACTCTACACGAAACCGTCGCCCCTCACCTTCCCCTTTTCAAAGAAGATGACCTTGTTAGTTTGAACTGGCTAGAAAAATATGAGCTACAACTAGAAAGTGTTTATAATACCTTAGCTGACGACCAATCGAAAAAAGTATTTGCTGCTACCTTAAATTATAAATTAAGCGGCAAGCTTTCCTACTTATTTGAATGCGAAACCAATCGCCTAGAGGATCTACAAAATATTTTCACTTGGACAGAAGACGAAAATTATCTAGACTTAGGAGCCTATAACGGCGATACTATACAAGAACTACTTCAACTTTCAAGTCATGCTAATCTCATTGCAGTGGAACCAGATCGCCGTAATTGCCGTAAGCTTAGAGCTTTAGCAGAAACGCTTCCCAAATCCTGTGAAATTCATGAATGTGGTATTTGGAATCAAGATACCACACTTGCCTTTTCTGATAGTGGTGGTCGACAATCCAGTTTCTGCAGCACACAAAAAATCACCGTTCCTGTAAGCACAATAGATATTATTGTAGCCAATCGTAAGCTTTCATATATAAAGATGGATGTAGAAGGCGCGGAAAAAGAAGCATTAGATGGTGGTAAAGCTACGATTAT
>JAKSOK010000067.1 GCA_024405615.1 Phascolarctobacterium sp. | reverse complement strand
TTAGCTCCACAAGGTAAGGTTTATGCCTTTGAACGTAATCCTGAAGCTGTTGAGCTGGCAGGTAAGAATAAAGAGCTGTTTGGCGTAAAGAATTTAGAGATTATTGCTGGCGATGCTTTGGCTAATATCAAACCTATGCCTGCACCGAATTGTGTGTTTGTAGGCGGTAGCGGCGGTGATCTTTGTGATATGCTAGACGTTATTTATGCTAAAAACGCAAATTGTCGTGTTGTGATTAATGCAATTACTGTAGAAACCTTGGCACAGGTTGCTGGTTACTACAAGGATCATCCGGATTATAGCCTGGAAATCGTAAATATGTTTGTTGCTCGTAGCAAGAAGCTGGGCAGCTATAATCTGATGATGGCGCAAAATCCTATCTACATTATGACAGCGCTTAAAAAATAAAGGTTTTGTTTAAGGTTAATATTCTAGGCTAACAGCTAATAGAAGTCAAATATTAGCTGTTGCCTGGTATATATTTTGGAGGTCAATATATGTCTGAGATGAAAATGCCAAGAATTATGATAAGTGCACCTAATAGCGGTAGTGGTAAAACTACTATTGTTTGTGGCATTCTAAAAGCACTTATGAACCAAGGTAAGCGTGTGGCTGCCTTTAAATCTGGGCCTGACTATATAGACCCCATGTTCCATTCCAAGGTTATTGGTGCCAAAAGTCGCAATTTGGATATTTTTATGTTAGGTAAAGACACAGTTCGTTATCTGGCTGCAAAAAATGCTCAAACTGTGGATATTAGTGTTTTTGAAGGTGCTATGGGTTTTTATGATGGTATGGGAAAAACCTCAGAGTGTAGCGCTTATGATTTAGCTGTGACTTGTGATGTACCTGTTATCCTAGTAGTTAATGCGCGTGGTGCAGCTTTGTCCATTGCAGCAACTATTAACGGCTTCAAAAACTTCCGTCCTGATAGCCATGTGGTGGGTGCAATTTTAAACAATGTTAATCCAATGACTTATATGTTCTATAAGAACGTTATTGAGGAAGAAACTGGTGTTAAGCTGGTTGGCTATTTCCCCATCATGCAGGATTGCAATTTTGAAAGTCGCCATCTTGGCTTAGTTACGGCTGAGGAAATTGGTGACTTACAACAAATCGTTGATCGTTTAGCTACTCAGGCAGCTAAGTCTATTGATTTTGAAGCTGTTTTAGAATTAGCTAATAATGCTGCTCCTTTACAATATGATGATGTTGCAATTACAGAAATTGCTCATCCTCGCATTGCGGTAGCTCAAGATAAGGCTTTCTGCTTCTATTATCAGGATGCCTTAGATTTGTTCACTGAATTAGGAGCTACAATTGTTCCCTTTAGTCCTACTAATGATGCACATTTGCCAGAGTGCGAAGGACTATTTTTAGGTGGTGGTTATCCTGAGCTTTATGCTAAAGAGCTAGAGGCGAATACTACCATGCTGGCTGATATTAAAGCTCATATAACTGCCAAGAAACCCTGTTATGCTGAGTGTGGCGGCTTTATGTATCTGTTAGAGCGTTATAAGGATGAGTCTAATACCTATAATTGGGTTGGAGCCATTGAAGGTGAATCTGCATTAACGAAAAAGCTTACTCGTTTTGGTTATATCCATTTAACTGCTCAAAAGGATAACTTGCTTTGTAAAGCAGGTGAGGGCATTAATGCTCACGAATTCCACTATTCCGATAGTACTAATAACGGTACTAGCTTTGCTGCTGCTAAGGCTTCTGGCAAGGGGGCTTGGGAATGTGCAGTAACTAGTGACACACTATATGCTGGTTATCCCCATTTGCATTTATGGGGCAATGTGGAATTTGCTAAGAATTTTGTCAAGAAATGTGCTCAGGTTAAATAATGCTGAGTTAAAAATATAAACAAATCATACTGAATGACTTGCAGTCACGATGATTTGATTTTAGCGTAGTTAAGCCTAATTTTTAGCCTTTGCTATGTAAAAATGAGTTCTAAGGAGAATACTTGTGTTGCATATTCTAGCAATTGTTTGTGGCTTTATTTTAGATTTAATATTTGGCGATCCCCATTGGTTGCCTCATCCAATATGTTTGATTGGTAATCTTATTTCTTTCTTAGAAAAAAGGTTGCGTAAGCTCTTTGGACCTAGCGATAATGGACTGCTTTTTGGCGGCTTTATCATGGTGCTGATAGTTATCAGCTTAGCTTTCATGGTTCCTGCAGCAATTATTTATGGAGCAGGTTTAGTAAGTCCTTATCTTGCTTTTGCTATCGAAACCATTATGTGCTACCAGATTTTCGCAACTAAATGCCTTAAAGACGAAAGTATGAACGTTTATTACGAGCTGGAGAAAAAGGATCTTATTGAAGCTCGTGTAAAGCTTAGCTGGATTGTTGGTCGTGATACTAAGGCATTGGATGAGGAAGAAGTTATTAAAGGTGCTGTAGAAACTGTAGCAGAAAATACTGCTGATGGTGTTATCGCCCCCATGTTCTATATGTTCTTAGGCGGTGCTCCTTTAGCTTTCCTTTATAAAGGCATTAATACCATGGATTCCATGGTGGGCTATAAAAATGATAAGTATCTTTACTTTGGTCGTTGTGCAGCGAAGCTGGATGATTTGGCCAATCTGATTCCTGCTCGTTTAACAGGTCTGGTGATGATTGCTGCAGCATTTTTAGCAGGCTATAACGGTCCAGGCGCCTGGAAAATTTTCTGGCGTGACCGCTATAATCATCTCAGTCCTAACTCTGCTATGACTGAATCCGTTACCGCTGGTGCTTTAAATATTCAGCTTGGTGGCGATCACTTCTATTTTGGTAAATTGGTCCACAAGGACACTATTGGTGACAATATTCGCGAGGTAGAATGTGAAGATATTAAACGCGCTAATGTTTTAATGTATATAACCGCAATTCTTTCCCTAGTTATTTATTTAGGTGTTTTTTACTTTACCTGTGTGGCATTTCTGCTAACGGGCATAAAATAGAAATTTACTCTCGAGCGTAAAAGTATCAGAGAGTGCTTAATGAGGAGATTGGCATGTATAAATATGAGCATGGTGGTGACATCTATAGCCAAAAAGTAACTGCAGAGGGCAAACCCTTTGTAGATTTTTCTGCCAATATTAATCCCCTGGGTATCCCTCAGGGAATCAAAAAAGCGATTGTAAAATCCATCGGCTCCTGTGTAAATTACCCCGACGCCTTTTGCCGTGAACTGGCAGAGGCCACAGGTGCTTTTCTAAAGGTCAATAAGGATTATCTTTTCTTTGGTAATGGTGCAGCGGATGTGCTTTTCCGTTTAGCGTTGTCCTTAAAACCCCATAAGGCTCTGCTTTTAGCTCCAACCTTTGCTGATTATGAAAAGGCTTTACGTTCTGTAGATTGCGAGATTGAGCTTTATGCTTTAGATAAAAAGCAGGGCTTTATGGTTCAGGAGAGCATTCTTGCACAGCTTCAGCCTGGTATTGATTTGGTTGTTGTCTGCAATCCTAACAATCCTACAGGCTTAGTTTGTCCCAAGGCTATTTTGGAGCAAATTTTAGAACGCTGTAAGGAAATAGGGGCGACCTTATTAATTGATGAATGCTTCATGGATTTCGTTCCTGTAGAAGAGGCTTATTCCTTCCGTACGAAGCTGGCAAAATATAAGAATTTAGTTATTCTGAAGGCATTTACAAAGACTTTTGCCATTCCGGGAGTTCGTCTTGGTTATTGCATGACTAGCAATAAGGAGCTTTTAGCCCGTTTACACGAAATGGGTCAGGACTGGAACGTATCCATTATGGCACAGGAGGCAGGCAAAGCAGCGGTTTTGGAAACAGAATATCTTGCTAAGTCCTTCGCCTATGTAGAAAAACAAAGAATTATTATGCAAAAGCAGCTTAAACAGCTTCCTGGCATGACTGTTTATGGTTCTTTAGCAAACTATATATTTTTCCATTTAGCTCAGCCTAAAGATTTTGTAGCTCAGCTAAAGGAGCGAGGCTTTTTAATTCGCTCCTGTGCTAACTATCATAATTTAGGACAGGGCTATTACCGCATAGCTGTTAATGCGCAAAGCGAAAATAGAGCTCTTGTGAGAGCATTAAAGGAAATTTTAAACAATGACTAAGAAAATGCGCTCATTACTCATTCTCATAGATGGGTTGGGTGATGATCCTAATAACAAAATAGGTGGACTTACGCCATTAGCCTTTGCAGCAACACCTTATTTGGACAAGCTTGCTGCTAGTGGTGCTGTCGGTCATGCAAGCATTTGCGAACAGGACTTGGTTCCTGAAAGCTGTAGCTGTATTTTAAGGCTCTTAGGCATGCCCAATAAGGATATTCCTAAAAATCGTGCTTATCTGGAGCTTTTGGCTCACAATAGGGATGTTACTGACGAGGATATGGTTCTACGCTGTAACCTTGCAGTAAGTGATGACAAGGGTAAGCTGGTAGCTTTTAATGGTTCTGGCTTAACTGTAGGACAGATGAAACAGGCTGCAAGCGTTTGTAATAAGCTTTATGAGGAAATAGAGTTCTTCCATCTTTCAGAATATCGCAATTTATTGCTGATGAAGAAGGAGGAGGGAGTTTTAAAATGTGCTGTTAAGCCTCCTCATGAAAGTCTAGGTGAAAGTGTAGACGAACTCTTAGCAGAGGTAAAACAACAGTCTCAGGCTTTAGCTAAGCTTTTAGCGGAGGCAGAAAAGCGTTTGAGCGTGTTTAATCATGACGGGCTTCATTACATACTCTATCCTTGGGGGGCCTCCGATAAACAAGCATTACCTAGCTTTACTAGTCTAAATAATATGTCTGGTGGAGCAGTGTGCAAAGCGGAAATAGTTGTTGGTATTGCTAAGGCTTTAGGAATGGAAGTTATTACACCTCCAACCGCCACCGGTGACATTGATACAGATGTAACAGATAAGCTAGATGCTACCGTTGAGTTATTAAAGCAGCAAGATTTTGTAATCGCTCACTTTAATGGTAGTGATGAGGCAGCTCATCGTTATGATGCTTTAGGTAAAGCACAATTCATTGCTCGTATTGATCAGGAATTTTTAGGACTTATTATGCGAGTATATGATGATCCATTGAGAATTGTAGTTTGTGGTGACCATGTAACCAGTTCTGTTACAGGTAAACACAGTGATGGCTTAGTTCCTATTATTGCAGGTGTGATTAATGGTCCTATGCCTAAGGTGCAGATTACTTCTTATAGAGATATTTTAAGCTTTTTAATGCAGGAATAACCTGCGTTTCTCATAGTAAACTACTTATTGTTGTAGTAGGAGAGTGAATTATGGCAAAGAGTATTATGGTTCAGGGTACCTGTTCTAATGCTGGTAAAAGCTTGGTTACCGCAGGTCTCTGCCGCGTATTTAATCAGGATGGTTACAAGGTAGCTCCCTTTAAATCTCAAAACATGGCCTTGAATTCTTTCATCACCGTCAATGGTGCTGAAATGGGCCGTGCTCAGGTTGTTCAAGCTGAGGCTGCTAATGTAGAGCCTAGCGCTTTAATGAATCCCATTCTTTTGAAGCCGACCAGTGATTGTGGTTCCCAGGTTATCGTTAACGGCGAAGCTATTGGCACCATGACCGCTGTAGAATATTTTAAATTCAAGACTAAGTTGATTCCGGACATTATGAAGGCTTATAATCAGCTGGATGCTAACTTTGATATCATCTGTCTGGAAGGTGCAGGTAGCCCTGCAGAAATCAACCTGAAGGCTCAAGATATTGTAAACATGGGCATGGCTAAAATGGCTAAGGCTCCTGTACTTTTAGTTGGTGATATTGATCGCGGTGGCGTATTTGCCTCTGTATATGGTACTATTATGCTCATGGAGCCTGAAGAACGTGCCATGATTAAAGGTATCATCATCAATAAATTCCGTGGTGATGTGGAAATTCTTCGTCCTGGTCTGGACATGATTGAAGAAAAAACTGGTATTCCTGTAGTTGGTGTTTTGCCCATGCTACATGTAGATATTGAAGACGAAGATAGTTTGTCCGAACGTTTGACTAGCCATACCGAGGTTAAACTGGTAGATATCGCAGTTATTCGTACTCCCCGTATGTCTAACTACACTGACTTTAATGTTTTTGAGCTTATTGAAGGTGTTTCCCTGCGCTATGTAAGCAGCCTGAAGGAATTGGGCAATCCTGACATGATTATTCTTCCTGGTACCAAAAATACTATTGGTGACTTAAAATGGATGCGTCAAAACGGCTTAGAAGCAGAAATCCTCAAAAAGGCTTCCAATGGCACTGTAGTTTGGGGCGTATGTGGCGGTTACCAAATGTTAGGTACTAATATTTCTGACCCCTATGGTGTAGAAGAAGGTGGCGACACACCTGGTTTGGGATTGCTGAAGGTTGAAACTTCTTTCATCGAAAAGAAACGTACCATTCAAATGGAAGGTAAGCTAGGTAAGGTTGAAGGTCTTTTCTCTGCGCTTAGTGACATGAATATTGTTGGCTATGAAATTCATTCTGGCGTTACTGAATTTGCTCCTGAGCATGCTTTAACTACCATTAAACCTATCCATGAGGAAGGTGATGTTATGTTAGAGGGCAGTCAAAACGTAGATGGTACCTATAACGTATATGGTAGCTATGTTCATGGTATTTTCGATGCTGACGGTGTAGCTGTGAAGATTGTTGAAGCTCTATTGGCTAAGAAGGGCATGAAGATGGATGATATTAAAACCATCAATTTTGCTGAATATAAAAAGCAACAATATGATATCTTAGCAGATAGCGTACGTGCAAATCTTGACATGAAGAAGATTTACGAAATCTTGGAGGCAGGCGTATGATTCAGGACGGTGGCTTGATCCATATTTATACTGGTGATGGTAAGGGCAAGACCACGGCTTGTGTTGGCTTAGCAGTTCGCTGTGCTGGTCGCGATAATCATGTGCTTTTAGTACAGTTTCTAAAGGGGAGACCAACCGGTGAACTAAAAAGTCTTGCTTTATTACCAAATATCGAGGTTTGGCGTGGTAAGGAGACTGTAAAGTTTACTTTCCAAATGACCGCTGAAGAAAAGGCACAAGTTTTAGTTGACCATATGGCTCTTTTTGAAAAAGTTAAGGAAAAATGTTTTGCTGGCGAGGTTGAACTATTAATTCTTGATGAGGTATTAGGCTCTATTAATGCTGGCGTTTTTGACAAAGAAGCATTAATTGATTTCCTTAAGAATAAACCTAAAAATTTAGAAGTGGTCATGTCTGGCCGCAATCCTGCGCCCGAGCTTGTAGAATTAGCAGATTATGTATCTGAGATTTGCAAGCGTAAGCATCCTTTTGATAAGGGTATCCAAGCGCGTACTGGAATAGAAAGATAGGAAAGAGTGCGTAAAAGCCCTAGAGAGACTTTTACTTTATTTGGAGGATCTTAGAAATGAAATTACAAAACGTATTACCCAATGATATTGAAAGACGCAGTATGGAGATTATTGGTGAAGAATTGGGCCAAATCCGTATTGATGAAGATAAAATTGATATTGTAAAACGTGTTATTCATACCTCTGCAGACTTTGATTATGCACGTAACCTGCTGTTCTCCGAAGGCGCAGTAGAGAAGGCATTAGCTGCTTTGCAAAAAGGCGCAACCATTGTAACCGATACTAACATGGCTTGTACTGGTATCAATAAAATGGGATTAGGTAAATTAGGAGCCAAGGCCGTTTGCTTCATGGCAGATCCTGATGTTGCTGCTCGCGCTAAGGAAGCTGGTTCTACTCGTGCTGCTGCTTGTATGGAAAAAGCTTGTACCTTGGAAGGTCCAGTTATCATTGCTGTTGGTAATGCTCCTACGGCTTTAGTTCGTTTAGATGAACTGGTTAAAGAAGGGAAGATTAAACCGGAATTAGTAATTGGCGTTCCCGTCGGCTTCGTTAATGTAGTGGAATCTAAAGAGATTATCATGGAAACTGGTGTACCTTACATTGTTGCTCGTGGTCGCAAAGGTGGTTCTAATGTAGCTGCGGCAATTTGTAATGCTTTGATTTATAAACTGACTCGTAAACCTGGTGAAATCTCTTATTTTAAATAAATTCACTATCTGTACTATAAGCTAATTTGTCTTGTCTAACAGTACGTTTAGCGAGCTAGATTAATGTTAAGTTTTGTTAAAAATATTATTGACAAAAAATAGTTAAACGAGTATAATAATCATTGTTCCAAGTAATTCCCGCGTAGTTCAGTCGGTAGAACGGCGGACTGTTAATCCGTATGTCGTAAGTTCGAGTCTTACCGCGGGAGCCAATGAAATTAAGCCTGTAGATTCGTCTACAGGCTTTTTTGTTTTAATATAGCTTATTTCTACAAATAATTGCTTAATAGTGTGCTGATTTTAAAATATTGCATTAAATTTTGAATTATCAGAAAATTATATAGACAAATAAAATACACCTGTGCTATAATACTACCCAGGTGCTATAGATACGGTACGCGGTTAGCCCTCCTAGCAGGGGGGCAAACTCTGTTTTTTCCTCTGTCGAGAAATCTAAGGAGGGGATGCTTATGGACATATGGAAAACGATGGCCTTTATGGGTTATTCTGCAACTATATTTTCGCTTGGCTTTCTTTTTGGTCAAGCGCTCCGTTAAGTGTTTAAATAAACAGAAAAGCCGCTCCAAACCCTGAGAAAGTTTAGCGGCTTGACTGTTAAACCATTATAGGGGCTAACCGCAGTCGGTAGCACCTCTTTGCTAATATTATAGTATTGGAAGAAATGGTTGTCAATATAAACCTTTTTCGATGTTCCTGCAGGTGAACCCATTAGGGGAGAGGGATGTAAATTGAGCTGTTATTTTACTTTTATCCTATAACACAATAAAAAAAACACTAGCATTAGCTAGTGTTAATTTACATATGGCAGGGGCACTAGGATTCGAACCCAGATTAACAGTTTTGGAGACTGTTGCTCTACCCTTGAACTATACCCCTAAAAAAATGGAGCGGAAAACGAG
>JAKSOK010000066.1 GCA_024405615.1 Phascolarctobacterium sp. | reverse complement strand
GGACCGGTTGAGGTTTGTACTTTTTGTAGATAAGGTAACCTACCCAAAAAGTAACGAGAGCAGAAATAGCAACACCCATTTTTTTACATCCTTTCTCTTTTTAAAATAAAAAAACCATTGCCCAAATTATAGCATATAGATTATGGGTATGGCAATGAAAAAAGCTCTTGTTTGTAAAGTGTACAACAAACAAGAGCTTTGTGTTATATTAGGATATGCTATATATTCTTGATAATTAAAAAATATTATTTTTGTAAAGCTTCTAAAACGTGTTGAATATATAATGCTTGGATTGCCTTATAACGACCAATACCATTTAGGTGTCCTTCTGTAGCGATTCCTTTAGCTTCAATTTGGTTTTTCCAACTATCTTCATCTTCACCGTACATATCATTATTGGCATGATCACCAGCAACTACCATTAACGGATACATATGAACCTTTTTATAGCCACGTTTTTCAATTTGCTCTAAAACATTATCAAAGTTAGGTTGATCTTCATCTTCTACAGTACCAACTACAATGGGTGCGCCAAACGCATCGAAAATTGATTGCATCTTTAAATAGGTGTAACCATGGGCTTTATTGTTGTCGCGAGGGGTACCATGACCCATGAAGACAATACCTTCGTCAGCTTCACATTGGGGTAATTGTGCAATTAAAGCTGCAGCCACTAGGTTATAGTCTTGTTCATCAACAATTAGAGGTTTACTGATAATGATTTTCTTAAAAGCGGTAGCGTATTTTTCTTTCAGAGAAAGAATTTTTTGTTCAAATTCTTCACCATGTAATAAATGAGTAGGTTGAAGAATAACTTCTTCATAACCCTGTTCTTTTAATTTTTCTAAAACAGTACTTGTATCGTCAATGCTTAGACCTCTTTCGTTTAAACGTTTTCTAATAATGTTGGAGGTAAATGCACGAAATTGATCATAAGCAGGGAAAGCAGCAGCTAAGGCTTGTTCAATGCCGCCAATATCATGAACGCGAGTATCTGCGAAGGTAGAACCAAAACTAATTACAACGAGAGCTTTTTTTGACATCATTACACCTCAATTCGAATATATATGTTAAATTATAACATATACAAAATAAGTGTCAATACAATTAAGAATTATTTTCATTAGAGTAATAAAAGCACCAATTAGATTGAATGTCTAACTGGTGCTTTATAATTAACGTTTTAAAACAAAATAAGGGTCTACAGTTTGTCCTTCTGCATCAACTTCAAAATGAAGATGTGGTCCTGTACTATAGCCTGTACTACCAATGAGACCTATGATTTCACCTTTAGCAACCTTTTGGCCTTCGACGGCAATTAAAGCACTCATATGGCCATAAGAGGTTCTATAACCATTGCCATGGTTGATACGGATATAACGACCATAGCCGCCATTAGTGCCGGAGACTTCTACGGTACCGGCTCCGCTCGCGTAGACAGGGGTTCCAAAATCTGCAGCTATATCAATACCATCATGCCATTCTCTACCAGTAGCAATAGGATCCATTCTACTGCCATAGCTACTACTTATAGCTCCACCGTCGGTAGGCCATTTATTGGGAAATGCTGCTAAAGAACCGCTGAGGCCTTCCATCTCTCCCAAAAGATCACTGACGGACTTTTTAGTGTCCGTCAGCATTTTATTAATGTTTTTATTTTGTGCTTCCAGAGCCTGCAAGGCAGCAAGTCCAGTCATTTCACCCTTGGAACCGCCTTGAGCAGTATAACCAGAAGGGGATATTGTAGTATCGCCGCTAGTTTTAGCGCCCAAACTGGAGCCAAGTTTATTAGCATCTGTATCACGAATAATGGCACGGCGTAATTTTTTTTCGAGATTGGTAATTTCAGTGATATCTCGAAGCATTTTCTCATTATCCTGCAAAAGTTTCTCTAACTTTTTTTGTTGTTCAGTTTTTGTTTTTTGAAATTCAGTAAATTCTTCTTGATTTACTTTATAAAGCTGTGCTTCTTGATAAAGCTTAATATTCATGCCCAAAGAAAAAACTAGTGCTAAACCTATGAAAATAGCAATTGTTTTATAGTTTATATTATTCATTAAAGAGCCTCATAAATTTGTTAATTGTCTAAGCCTTAAACATACCTGCTTTTTGACCAATTGCTAAAAGCTTTCTGCCTAAGAAGGGGATATTTTCTAAATCTTCCCTTACTAAGCCACCACTAGCCATAAGTGCTAAAGCATAGCTTGGAACAGCAACGATCATAGCTAAAAGAATGGACCAGGCACCCATGCTTTGAGTTACAAATAAAACGCCATAAATGGCAGCTCCCATAATTGCAGCAGCTATGCATGGACGAATAACGCTACCGATGCTGAGAGTAAAGCCAGTAAGTCTATAAATAAAGAACATATTAATAATGGCAGCAAAGGCAAAATCGGCTACCGTAGCCATGGATGCACCTCTAATACCAAGTTCTGGAACTGCCGTAAAGATCCAGCTAATGATTACTTTCACTATACAAGCTGCAATCATGTTAATAACAGGAATAGCAGTTTTGCCTAAACCTTGGAGTACGCCGGTACTTATTTGATGCAGACCTAAAAATAAAATGCCGATACTCATGGTTTGGATAGCTGGAGCAGCTCCCGGTGCATTGTAAATCAAAGCAGCGACTTTTTCAGCTAAGAAAAATAGGCCAACAAAGCAAGGGAACGTTATAATCATGGCAACTCGGAAAGCAATGCGAACCTTTTCGCGTAAGCCACTGAGGTCGTTAAGAGTTCTAGATTCAGAAATTGAAGGGACAAGACTTATAGTCATTGCCGCTGTGAAAATAGTAGCTAGATTAACCAATGGCACAGCCATACCAGTTAAATAGCCAAACAGCTCTGTTGCGTGACGAACATCAAAGCCTGCTACCTCCAAGCGTTGAGGTACGATTAGTAAGTCTAAATTTGCACCTATGGGTAACATAAGACTAGACAGAGATACAGGTAACGCTAAAAGTAAAAGACGTTTGATGATGTGACCGGCAGGTTCTATGGGGGCACTGTCATCTTGAGCCGCCATTTCCTCTCGTAATCTGTTTTTTAGACGACGATAGAACCACATAAGTACCAGTAACGCACAAAAAGCACCTGCACCGGCGCCCATGCTTGCGCCACCAGAAGCAGCTGCCAGACCATAAGGCATTAGTAAATCTGCGAAGACTAGCATGGTGATAACACGTACTATTTGTTCAACACATTCTGAAACAGCAGTTGGGGTCATTATTTGCCAGCCTTGTAGATAACCACGGAAGCTTGCTAAGAAGGTTACAAAAAATACAGCCGGAGCAAGAGCAATAATGGACCAATAGGCACGAGCATCACGAATGATGTGATTGTCAATTAAAAAGTTAGCACCAAATAAAAGAGCAGAAGAAAAGAGAAGTCCACTTACAAGAAGTAGTTTTAAAGAAACATTAAAAACTCTTTTGGCACCACGATAATCTTTGTTGGCTAATTTTTCTGCAGTAATAATGGAAATTGCAACGGGAATACCAGCAGAGGAAACTGTTATGGCCATTAAATAAATGGGGAAACCCATTTGATAAAGACCAATACCTTCGCCACCTAAAACACGGGAAAGAATAATCCAATTTAAAGCGCCGATAACCTTTACTACTATACTAGAAATGGAAAGGATAAGTGTGCCTTTTAAAAATTTATTATTTGCATTTGAATTGCTCATGAAATCCACCTTAGAAAGTTAAATTTAAAAATAAGCATACACTATAATTATCCTATTTTTTTTTGAATTTTACAAGAGTTTTATCAAAAAAGACGGGAATTAAAGTATGATATAGATATCTAATATTAATTTTGTGATATTATGTAGACTATGAAGGGATAAAATATAATAGACTTGCATAAAAAATCTATTTATGATACAATAAGTATGCAAAAATATCTCTAGTGGTGTTCGTTTCTTCTGTTCATCATCGTTGATAGCTGAAAGAAACGCTTTATTTTTTACTCTTTTTTGTGAGGTAATAGTTATTATTACCTTGACCTCTTGAGATGTCAGAATACTTATAGCTTGAAAAATATTTCTAAAGAAAGCATAAACAGAAGGGAGATTGCATGAAATTAGTAGAATATGCGCAAAAGCTTAAAGAGCTTTGGCAAGAAGATACAACTTACATGGTTTATATTGTTCCGACAAATGGAAAAAAACCTCAGCAAAAGAACATCCAGACTAATTTTTTACGTAAAGCGGTTTATGGCTTATGTGGCGTAGCTGCATTGGGTATCGCTGCTATGTGCGTAATGCAATACACTATTTATCAGAATATGCAAAGCCAGAAGGAATTGGCTGAATATAGAGCAACTAAAGCTGCTCAAGAGCAAAAGCTGAAAGAAATGAGCGCTTTAACTGCAAAGGTTCAACAAGATATGGCTGCTTTGTCCAAGGTTGAGGACCAGGTTCGTCAACAAATGGAAAAGTCTGGCATGCACGTTCCTAAGAAGACCTTGAATCCGGCACAATATGGCGGTAAAGGCGGCAATGGTGACATGTCCAATATGCTCACTCGTATGGATGTGGTTATTGAACAAAATAAAAACATGCATGCTATTTTAACAGCTCAGACTAAGGATTGGCAAAATTATCTTAAAACCATTAAACAAGATAATTTGCGTAAAGACGCTATGCCAAATCATTGGCCTTTAGCAGGAGGCACGATTACCTCTCGTTTTGGTGGTCGTAGAGATCCTGTTGTAGGTGGTCGTGAGAATCATGCAGGTATTGATGTTGGTGCAGGACATGGTACTCCTATATATGCTGCAGGTTCTGGCTATGTTCAGCATGCTGGTTGGTATTATGGTTATGGTAACTATATTAAAATCAACCACGATTATGGTTACCAAACTGCTTATGGTCACTTGAGTAGTATTGCTATTCAACCGGGAACTTATGTTAAGAAGGGTCAATTTATTGGCCGTGTTGGTAGTACTGGTTATAGTACTGGTCCCCATCTACATTTTGAACTTATTAAGAATGGTAAACAAATTAATCCTATGACAATGTTCTAAATTAGTCCCCGTTATTTATTTAGCGGGGATTTTATATTTTTGGCAAGGTAACGAAAAGCTCCACTGCTAATTTGCTAGTGGAGCTTAATTTCATTTCTTGGATTTTTTATCTATTTGAGTATTTGCTATATTTGCCCATGTTTTCAAGCTTTCAACGCAGTTTGCTGCGCAGCTTCCAGGTGTAGTATTTTGTTGAGTATCTTGGGGATATACGGTATAAAGTTGAATATCGTCATAATATATGTCCGCTGTTGTACCATAATCGTATACAACGAAATGGTTAGGGTCAATATAACCTTTTTGACGTACTGTCCAAAGAGATCCTGCTAGCATATAAGCTCTATACTTAGCTTTAGTTGCTCCTATGCTATTGTTGATGTTAAAATACCAGTCTCCTTCACAGACTGTCGCATGGTCATCATCTTTGGTTACGATATCAGGGTGAATATTAAGTTTTGCGAGCTGGCTATGTAAACGCTTAGCTCTTTCTTCTGGTTCGGGGTGACTGGAGAAAACGCCATAGTTATCTTTATAGCCTTTGGACTTGCTGTAATCATCCAGTTTGAACATAGTAATTAGAACGCTGTAGGGATTATAGCCTGCCTCTATACAAAGCGAAAGACCGCCTTTATCAGCACCACGTTCATCAGTGCGACTAAACCCGGAATAAAGAGCTGCCTGTACTGTTTGAATTAAGCCAATGGCATCTCCACCTGCGGCTACAGCAGCACCGATGAGCAGGATGTTTCCCAACATTTGTTTTTCTATAGCATGTACGGTATGCTTTTGAGTTACGTGAGTTATTTCGTGACTTAAAACACCAGCTAATTCTGTATCCGATGGCATGAAATCTAATAGACCTTTATAGACATAGATGAAGCCGCCAGGGCAGGCTAAGGCGTTTATTTCACTATTGTTTAATACTTTAAAGCTATATTCTAAATCTTTTCTTGGACATACAGCAGCTAAACGTTGACCAATGCGGTCTACTCGTTCTTGCAGTATGTAATCTTGGGAAAGACCATACTGAGCCTCAAGCTGTTGTGCTGTAGCTTTACCCATGGATATTTCTTGTTCCTTGCTAATCATACCTGCTTCTGTTGGCGAAGCATAAGAACAGGAAATTACAATTAGACTAGCTAATACAATCTTCAAAAAACTTTTAAGCATAGTAGTTTCTTAAATAGCTCCTTCTTCCTTTAAAGCGGCAAAGCTGGCTTTACTATAGCCTAATTCATTTAAAATTTCCATAGTGTGTTCACCTAAACGAGGAGCACGACGTTGTATTTCCCAAGTAGCGTCACTAAAACGCACAGGTCCACCAACATAACGGATAGAGCCAAGATCACTCTCAACAGTACGTAGCATATCTTCTTGGGCGGTTAATTCTGTTTTAAGAGCTTCCTCTGTAGAGCAGACAGGTGTTACACAGAATTCTTCAGTACCTATTAAGGCTTGCCATTCAGCTAGTGTTTTTTGAGCTATTCTTTGAGTTACATGAGCAATAATTTCTTCTTCATGGGCAAAGTCGTATTGACGTCCTTTTAATTCCGGGCTTTCAATTAAATCGCAAAAGCGTTGCCAAAATTTAGGCTCAATAGTACCTACGGTGAGCCAACGGTTATCCTTAGTTTTGTAAATATTATAATAATGTGCTATACGGCCGAAGGGTTTACTTTGAGTTTCTTCACAGCCCCATAGACTGCTAATACCAGTTACTTGCAGGCTTAAAGCAGTAGCATAAAGATTGACATCCAAATGTTGGCCTTGACCAGTCCTTTCACGAGCGAATAAAGCCATGGAAATAGCGCTCAGGGCATTTAAACTACTTCCCAAAGCGGATACTTGAATCTCAGAAACGCAGGCGTTGCCAGCTCCATCTAATGAATTTAAACCTGCTAAACCGATAACATTTAAATCATGAGAAGGTTTATGGGAGTTTTGTCCATAACCGGTAATAGAACAATAAATTAGACGGGGATTTATTTTATGGATAGTTTCATAATCGAGACCATATCGTGCTAAATAGCCTGGACGGAAGCCTTCAAGAAAAACGTCTGCTTCGCTCAATAGTTTTGTGAGAATAGCTTTACCGCCATCGGTTTTAATATTTAAAGCAATATCTCGTTTGTTGCGGTTTAACATTAAATGCCAATAGCTCATGCCTTGTTCTTTTTCAGGGAAAAATTGACGAGTACTATCGCCTGTCAGGTCTTCAACCTTAATAATATCTGCACCGTAATCGCCTAAAAGCATACCACAGTATTGACCAGGCAGCCATTTTGAGAAATCTATAACCTTTACACCGTCCAATAATTTCATAGATATCACCTCGTTAGAATTAAAATTTATATTCATAATAAAACATTTTTCTTAAATTGTGTTTTCTGCAACTGAATTTATTATATCATTTTTCGAAGGACAATGATATAATAAATATATAATGTTCTTGTTTTTAAAGGAATTCCTTGTAAGCCTTAAAAGAATAGTTGAACACATATACATCAAACTTGTTAGATAGGTAATACTATGGATATTAGTGAAATCCTAAATTATATACTTTATGCTTTTAGTGGCCTATGTTTTGGTGCCTCTGCCTCTCGCTATAGTGTTTTAGCTACTGTAAATATGGTTGAAGCCTATAGAAAAAATGGTTTTTCAGGTTTATCAAGCTGTTGGTTTGGGATACTATTTGTACTTATAGCAGCTTTTGTTTTCCCAGTTTGGTTTATTGGGAGAACAACAGTAGGCGGCTTTTGTTATTACGCTGTATTCATTTATTTCTTTAATAGAGGGTATCAATTATATATAAAGAATAGGAGGTAAAATATTTTGGAAATTCCACGTCATCACGAACACGATGCTAATCATAAATTACCTTTGCCAGGACAGGAAGAAGAAAAGTACATTCAACCTATGGCGGATATTTTTAAAGTTTTAAGCGATCCTACAAGAATTCGTATTTTGGCGCTTTTAGCTCATGAAGAAATGTGCGTTACTTGTATTGCAGAGGGTTTGAACATGACTCATTCTGCTATTTCTCACCAATTACGTTTGTTGAGATCAGCAAACTTAGTTAAATTCAGTAAGGAAGGCAAGGAAGTAATTTATTCGCTTGATGATATTCATGTGTTAAGATTATTCGATCAAGCATTGGATCATGTAAAACATAAAATGTAAAAAATATAAAGCACTTACATCGTTAGATATGTAAGTGCTTTTGTTTATTTTGCTTCTGTCCATTGACGAATAATTTCTGACTTATAGGTAGAAGTCCAGGCTAAGTCATCTACAGGGATTTTTAAACGGCCTACTAGTTCAGTACGGTTACTGTTGTTGGGATAATGTTTAACGTGCCAAAGATATTTATAGCCATTATTGTGCAGGACCTCTTCGCTAGCATCGCTCATTAAATAGTCGATGAAGTTTTGAGAAGTTTCTACATTTTGAGAAGTTTTGAGTAAGGCAACACCAGTTAAAAGATTGCGGTTTGCATCTTTAGGAACCGTTGCAAAAAGAAAGCTATGCTTTTCTTCAAGGTTTAAGGCATAGTCAACAGGAAGGATTGCTAGTGCCTTTTTTCCTTTGTAGACTAAATCAGCTGCCTCTAAAGCATTATTAGTAATAGTAGGAATTTGTTGGTTAAATTTCTTAGCATAATTTAAAGCTTCTTCCTTACCTCGCATTTGCCAAATAGAGGTTAGCATGCCAAAGCTAGACCCACCTAAAGTAAAGTTAGGAATTGCAATTTCATTTTTTAAATTAGGTGACAAAAGTTCGTCCCAGGTAGTGGGGGCATAAAGACCTAAATTATGCAGGCTATTTTTATTACTGATAATTGCTATATGACGTAAATAAAGGGTAGTCCAAAGATTGCGTCTATTGCGCAATTCTGCAGGAACCTTGAAGGCCTCCTTAGCTGTGTAGCTTTGCAGTAA
>JAKSOK010000065.1 GCA_024405615.1 Phascolarctobacterium sp. | reverse complement strand
GTGTCGAATCATAGATAATTAAACAGGGGGACAAATTTGATAATTAGATAACCTAGGATGCTGGTGAAAACGATATTTACAAGGGTTAGGGGTAGACCATATTTGAAAAGGTCACTGGGGTTTAAGCCATAGCTGACAGGAATTGCTCTGGTGGATACGGGAAGAATATAGGCGCAGTTTACAGCGATAATTGTAACGAGAATGTAGGGGATTGGATTTAAAGACATGGCCTGTGCTATGCTTTGAACGACAGGAATCGCAATGGAGGCGGCTGCTGTATTACTGGAAATTTCCGTTAGAAAGGTGGAGAAGAGGACCACAATACCAACAGTTTCAATGCCACCGCTAATGGGGAGCACAGTAATTAGTTCTGCTAATCTGTGGGCTGCACCAGTTTCGGTTACCAGACGACCTAAAGCAAGACCACCTGCGAAGAGGTAGAACATACCCCACATAAGCTCTTTTTCACATTGCTTCCAGGTTAGCATGACTTTGTTGTTTTCGTCCTTAAGAACAAAGGTCAGCATGCCGCAAAGGAAGAAGATGTAAGCCGGGCGCATGGCAGGGAGAAGGTTAGCAAAGAGCGGTCTAGCGAAAGCAAGAATTGTTGCGGAGAAGAAAAGAACAAAGCTAATAGTTTCGCCTTTACCCATTTTGCCAAGCTCAGCGTATAAGCCTTCAAAATAAGCTTTGGTGTCTGCCAAACGTTTGATAGGCAGAGGAATCAAGAGCAGGGTAATGATATTCAAAACAGTTACCAGTACTAAAATAGGCAGGAAGCGAATCATCCAATCAATGTACATGAATTCTTTGCCTGTGATTTTTTCCAGATAAGCAATGGCAGTCAGGTTAGCAGAACCGCCTAAAGGAGAACCAAAGCCACCGATGCCGGAGCCCCAGGCAATAGCCAGTAAAATAGGAATAGCGACTTTACTTTTGCTGATATCCTCCTGGCCAACGAACTTAAGCATGGAAATGGCAATGGGGCACATAATCATGGCTACGACTACGTTGGGAAGCAGTGCGGACAAGACTGTGGAAGCTATCATCCAGGTGATAATTTGCTGCTTCATGGAGGGACCAATGCAGCAAAGAGCTTTGATAGCTAAACGTTTATCAAGACCGGTGTTAGTCCAGGTTAGGCTGACAATGTCTGAACCTAAGAGCAAAACTACGATTTCCGAAAAGTATTGGGAAATAACGTGAGCAGCAGGCACGAGATTGAAAACAGCATTTACCAGAATAGGGAGTAAAGAGGTTACGGCGATATCTACAGGACGGAGAATCCACCAAAGTCCCATCCAGATGGTAAGACCGATGGCAACAGCAGCTTTATAAGTGAAAACACTTTGTAAACAGAGAATGCAAAGGGCGAAGACGAGGGGCCCTATGAGGATATGTATAGTCTTCTTTTCCATTAAGAAAAGCCTCCTTGAAAAAATTATGCTAATAGTATACAATAGCTTTAGAAAAATATAAAATGCTATTATTTCGCTTAAATAATAACTAAAAGTTATTTTTATCTAACAGAAAGTCAAATAATAGTATGAGATTTTAATGGAGTTAAGCATGAATACTGATTTTTATAGAAACTTTCTCATTATTGCACAAACGGGAAATATTACAGAGGCTGCCAACAAGCTCAACATCGCTCAGTCTGCTTTAAGCAAGCAAATTAGCACCTTGGAAAGCTATTATGGAGTGACGCTCTTAGAGAAGCGTCGTGGTAAAAGACAGGTTATCCTGACGGATGCAGGTTTAGATTTTTTGCATAGGGCGCAGGAAATCTGCGAAGCGGAGGAAGGCATCTCCTTAGATATGCAGACCTACAAGAAAAGTGTGGGCGGTACTCTGAGATTGAGCATATCCCAGGCTGCGGTTAATAGTTTTATGGAGAAGTATCTGCTGCCCTTTGCTAAGCTTTATCCGGAGGTCAACTTTCAGCTGCATGAAGAAACTGTTGTTGAACAGCTAAAAAGTTTAAAAAACAACGTCATCGACATTGGTTATGCCAATGCTCCTTTGCCGGAGACCACCAGTATTGTTTGTAAGCCTTTAGCAGGAGAGCGTTTTTATGCGGTCTATAAAAAAGATAATTATCTTGGCTTCACACCGGGCAATAAGATAAGCTTCAAGGAACTTGAAGGCTTACCTTTAAGCTGCAATTATGGCTGTCTTAGCCTTTTGAATAAGCTTGCTAATGCCATAGGTTTTTCTCCGGAAATTCGCTTTATAGTGACAACTGGTACGGCTGCAACGAAGTTTGCCGAGGAGGGTGGCTCCATTGCCGTAGTATCAGGTGCTTCCTGTAAGCATTTACCTAAGGGGATGGCGCGCAGCTTTATTAATGAACAGGAGCTTTCCTATGAGCAAACCTTGTTCTGGTCAGCTAATAGCAAACAAAGTCCTGTTGTGAAGCTGTTTTTAAACTTCGTTTTAAATAATGAGCAGGCATAAATAAATAGAAATTTTACGTAACTTGTGATAAAATAAAAAGATATTATAAGTAAAGGTAAGAAATGTATGGAACAGGAAAGTTTATTTTCAACTACAACTACAAATGAGCCTTTGGCTGCTCGACTGCGTCCTACCTGTTTGGAGGAATACGTAGGTCAAACCCATCTAGTTGGTAAAGGGAAAATACTGCGCCGACTTATAGAAAGCGACCAGATTTCTTCAATGATTTTCTGGGGACCTCCTGGCGTTGGCAAGACTACTCTTGCAAGAGTAATAGCTAATACCACCCATTCTACCTTTATAGATTTCTCTGCAGTTACCAGCGGTATTAAAGAAATTCGTACCGTGATGCAAAAGGCTGATCTTAATGCTAGCTATGGTGAACGTACCATAGTTTTCGTAGACGAAATTCATCGCTTTAATAAAGCACAGCAGGACGCCTTTTTACCTTTTGTGGAAAAGGGGAGTATTATTCTTATTGGCGCGACTACGGAAAACCCTTCCTTTGAGATTAATAACGCGCTTTTGTCCCGCTGTAAGGTTTTCGTTCTGCAGGAATTGAAGTCCGAGGAGCTGGTGAGTCTGCTCAAGCGGGCTTTAACGGATCCTAAAGGCTTTGGCAATCAAACAATTCATATAGATGATAATTTGCTGGAAATGCTAGCTAGCTTTGCTAATGGTGATGCAAGAATGGCCCTTTCTACTTTGGAGATGGTTATTCTTAACAGCGATATTAATGCTCAAGGTCAGACTACGGTTACGAAGGAAACCTTTGAGCAATGCACCTCTAAAAAATCACTTTTGTACGATAAAAAAGGCGAGGAGCATTATAATCTGATTTCAGCTCTGCATAAATCCATGCGTAATTCCGATGCCGATGCAGCGGTTTATTGGTTGGCGCGTATGCTAGAGGCTGGCGAAGATCCTCTCTACGTTGCAAGAAGAGTGGTTCGCTTTGCTAGCGAAGATGTAGGCTTAGCGGATCCTCGAGCTCTTGAACTGGCTATAGCCGCTTACCAGGCTTGTCATTTTATCGGTATGCCTGAATGTAGTGTGGCCTTAACGCAAGCGGTGGTATATATGTCCTTGGCACCTAAGTCTAACAGCATGGAGGTTGCTTATCTCACTGCGAAGGTGGATGCTCTCAATCAACTGGCAGAACCTGTGCCTATGAACATTCGCAATGCGCCTACCAAGCTCATGAAAGAGCTGGGCTATAATAAGGGCTATAAATACGCTCACGATTTTGAGGACCATATTACAAGTATGCAATGCTTACCGGACTCTTTGCTGGGAAAAGAGTATTATAAGCCTTCAGAACAAGGTTTGGAAGGTCGCTTTAAAACACGATTGCAGCAGATAAAAGATTGGAAAAAAGCACATGCCGAAAAATGATGTTTTAAATTATATTGACTATAAAATGCAAGCTAAAGCAAAGGCTGAAAACCTAGTTAAGGAATTGGGTGTAGAGGTTGCGGATAAGGTGCAACGCTTTCACCAAAGTATTCCTGGCTATGCGGAGACACCTTTACAGGAACTGAAAAGCTTAGCTACTGCTTTAGGCGTGGGAAATATTTATATAAAAGATGAAAGCCCTCGCTTCGGCCTTAAAGCTTTTAAATGCTTGGGAGGCAGCTATGCTATGGCCCAATTGCTGGGTGAAAAGCTTGGTTTAGCTGATGAGGAAATCACCTTTGCCAAATTAACTACGGAAGAAGCGAAAGCCTCTTATGGAGAGCTTCAGTTCGCCGCAGTTACAGATGGTAACCACGGTAGGGGTGTTGCCTGGTTTGCTAAGCAGCTAGGCTATGCAGCCAAAATTTATATGCCTTTCGGTACGGTGCCCATGCGGGTAGATAATATAGCTCGTGAAGGTGCTGAGGTTACCGTTTATGATGGCAACTATGATGAGGCTATTGCTTTCATGAAGGAACAGGTGGAAAAGCACGGTTGGCTCCATATCCAGGATACTGCCTGGGAGGGCTATGAGGCTATTCCTCTCGATATTATGAGGGGCTATACAACTATGGCTAAGGAGGCCCTAGAACAGCTCAGAAAGGCTCACAGCGTGCCTACGCACGTCTTTCTACAGGCAGGGGTTGGCTCCATGGCTGCTGCGGTTACTGCCTATATGGTGGATTATTACCAAAAGCAAGGCTGGAAGCTACCAAAGTTTATTATAGTTGAGCCAACGGTAGCAAATTGTCTTTACGAAACAGCTAAAGCTAGGGATGGCAAGCGCCATATCGTAGGTGGAGCCATGGCTTCCATGATGGCTGGCTTGTGCTGTGGAGAACCCTGCACTCTTGCTTGGGATATTCTGGATAGCTATGCGGATGGTTTCGTAGAAATGGAGGATGGCGTTGATGCTGAGGGTATGCGACGCTTGGCTCAACCTTTAGGTGATGACCCAACAATTGTTTCTGGTGAAAGTGGTGCTGCAGGCTTTAGTGCGGCTTTGGCAATTTTGACTAGAGATGATTTAAGTGATGTAAAAAATAAGCTTGGTTTAGATAAAGATGCGGTTGTTTTCTGTGTTTCTACAGAAGGAGATACAGACCAGGTTAATTATAAGCATATAGTTGGCTAACTATATGAGGAGCATAGACGTTTTATGATAGGAACAATTGTTAATACCTGTACTATCTTAACAGGCAGTGTTATTGGTAGTTTTTTAGGTAGAGGAATTAGTAAAAAATACGAAGAGGCGCTTTTTGACGGTTTAGGGCTTTGTACCATTGGACTAGGAGCGAATGCCTTTGTAAGCAATATTGGTAAAGTTGGCTATCCGGTTTTGTTTATTGCCAGTGTTGCTTTAGGTACCTTAATCGGTACTTATCTTGATGTGGATGGCCATTTTAATAAGCTTTTAGCGAAGGCGAAAACTAGTAATTCAAGATTGGCAGAAGGGTTGTCGACGGCGATACTTTTATTCTGCATCGGCACTTTGTCGATTCTAGGACCTATTGAAAGCCGTTTGAATGGTAACAATACTTATTTGTTCACCAATGCAACCTTGGATTTTATTTCTTCCATGATTTTCGCTTCTGCTTATGGCATTGGCATTGCGGCTGCAGCGGCAGTTCTCTTTTGTTGGCAGGGTAGTATCTACGCCTTTGCTGGCTATATTGCTCCCTATATGACACCTACTTTAATGGCGGAGATTTCTGTCATTGGTGGTGTATTCCTTTTGAGTTCAGGCTTCGGCATTTTGCATGTTAAGAGCATTAAAACCTTGAACATGCTGCCCTCACTTTTGATTCCCCCTATTTTTTATACTTTGATGAGTTTTATTAGATAGTTTAAAGGAGGTATTTATGAACACCAATTTTCGTCTTCCTAATTTTAACGGCAAACTGATTCCACTTATAGCTTTGGGCTTGATTGCCTTTAATATCATTTCTTCCGGTGCAACCATTATTGATACCGGTGAAAGAGGCGTAGTTTTGCGCCTTGGCAAGCTGGTTGAACAACCTTTGGATGAAGGCTTCCATATAGTTGTTCCTGTAGTTGATCAGGTTGTAAAAATGTCTACTCGTGACAATCCCAGCGCCATTGAAACTGAGGTTTCCTCTGCGGACATGCAAACCATTAAGGTAAAGATGACCTTGATTTATGCGCTGAATCCTAACGAAGTAGGTAGGGTATACCAAAAATATAGAACCAATATTGATAAGATTCTCATTAAACCTACTTTGCTGGAAATCACAAACTCTGTAATCGCTAATTATCCTATTGAGCAATTCGTAGAAAAGCGTTCTGAGATTTCCCAGAAGATTAGTGATGCTTTTGTTGCTAAAACTAAAAATACTGGTATCGAAGTTAAGAGCCTTTTGATTACTGAGCACGATTTTAGTGATGAGTACAATAAAGCTATCGAAGGCAAAAAGGTTGCTGAACAACGCAGCTTACAAGCTCGCTATGATTTAGAGCGTGTAAAATTAGAAGCTGAAGCACAAAGACAAAAGCAACAATCCTTGTCTCCCATGGTTTTGCAGGAAAAAGCTATTGATAAGTGGGATGGTAAACTGCCGCAATACTACAGTGGCGATAATCTGCCCTTCATAACAGCGAAATAAAAATAAAATGCGATCGTTATTAATGATGATAACGGTCGCATTTTTGTTTTAGAAAGTATCCATGAGATATTTAATTTGATGTTTTTCGCAATAGCGTAGGAAGGTGAAGTATCTGCCGTCAATGCAGATATGCTTTTGGAAGATTTCTTTTAAGGAAAGCTCCTGACCGAATTCTTTGCGTAATTGGAGAAGCAGCTTTTCGGTTTGTTGTGGATCTAGGACGATGCTATATTCATAGCTGTCGCTACCTATGTCGCTGCTGCCAAACTCTTCACCGTTAAGGGTGAGGGCGCCATAAGAAATCAGAACAGTAACTAGGGTTTCTTTATTATCGGCAACAGTAATTTCCTGCTCCTCTAAATCGCTGTCATTAATATAGGCTTCAGGTTCACCGAAGAGCTGATAAACAAGCTCTTTAAATTCGGTGTAGGAAGCTTCGGTGTCAGGATAGGTTGCTAATTTACTTAAGGCTTTAACGCCTCCGTGATAATACCAGGCTTGTTCTAAAGGTCCTTTATTAAAGCGTTTCCAAAGTTCAGCTCCAACTTTAGCATAATCTCGACACATGGCTCTGATATTAGAAAGCTTGTCTGCTAAAACTAGCATTTGCTCAGCTTTAGTTGCTTGAGCGCAGTGAGCAAGCGCTTGCACTTTTCTTTCCTTCCAGGGCAGGGCTTTATTGGTTTCTGTATGAGAAGCAACTAAGCCTTTAATCTCTGGACCGAAGGCTTGCTCGATATCCTCTAAGGTTTTATCGGTATCTTCAACAACGTCATGGAGAACACCGGCACAGAGCAAGGGGATATCTGCATCCATGACCAGAAGGTTTTGCATGACCTCTAAAGGATGAACGATATAAGGGAGCTCAGTGCCCTTACGTTTTTGCTCAATATGGGCATTTGTTGCATATATAATAGCTTGTGAAAGCAAAGAATTATTGATTACTGTCATAATGGTTTTTAACCTCCTATGCTAAAAGTATACATTATTTGTGCCCTGTCTGCAATGGAGAGCTATAGTAAATTCTTATGATTTATGCTATAATTCTAATTTATCCAATAGGGTTAAATATTGTGTTTACAAGGAGCTCTTCATGAATCCTAATTCGTTATTAATTGGCTTAGCCATTTTACTGGGTATTTTATGGTTCAGTACGGTTGCTGTGGCTTGGCTACAAATTAGCTTCCCTCCGGCCTTGTTGGGGATGCTGATTTTATTTTTATTGCTATATTTTAAAATTATCCCTTTAAGTCTAGTGGAAAGCATTAGTGAAGTGCTTATCAGCAAAATGGGGCTTTTGTTTTTGCCGGCGGGAGTAAGCATTATGCTGTACTTAGATATTCTTTCTAGCCAAATGCTTCCCTTTGTAGCAACAGTGGTTATAGGTAATTTTGTGATACTTATTATAACTGCGAAATTTACGGACTTGCTTATTTCCCAGAAGGGAGGTAAGGAGTAATGTTTCCCGAGATACTTATTAATTCTCCGCTTTTGGGATTAGGCTTAACGGTGCTTGTATATGTTTTAGCGGAGCTTATCTTGAAGCAATTAAAGATCAAGGTCTTGCCTCCGATTTTAATTGCTTGTCCGGTGATTATTATCTGCTTGATGTATTATCCTGGCTTAAGCTATGCTAAATATGCTCAGGGAGCTAACTTTATCAGCTTTATGCTGGGACCTGCAACCATTGCTTTAGCTGTGCCACTATATCGTAATTGGGATATTGTGCGTAAATATGCTTTACCCCTTAGTGCGGGAATACTGTTGTCAACTTTGGTTTCCCTGGTATGTGTATTCTATGTAGGTTCTTCTTTAGGCTTACAGGAACAAACCTTGAATTCTGTGATGGCTAAATCTGTTACGGTACCTATTGCTGTGGAGATTAGTAAAATGGTTAATGGCTTACCGGCTATAACTATTGGGGCGGTTATCATGTCAGGCGTTTTAGGTGCTGTAACCAATCATATTATTCTGCGCTTACTTAGAATTAAAAATGATGTGGCTTGTGGGGTTGCTATTGGCGCCTGCAGTCATGGTATTGGTACCAGTGCTTGTGCAGGCATCAGCTCTGTACAATTAGCTGTTGGCGGGGTTACCATGGGGCTTTGTGGTGTTGCTTCCACAATTTTGATTCCTATTCTTTATCCTATTTTAAAGGCGTTATAGACCTGGCAGGAAAATAAAAATACTTGTAGAATATTGCATTAGTTAAAAGATTCAAGGAGGAGAAATGATGCAAAAGAAATGTATGTTAGGTGCAGTGGCTGCTTTAGCTGTTGCAGGTATGTTAGCTATGACCGGCTGCGGTGATGATAAAATTGATAGCTCTGGTATCAGCAATACTATTGCTAAAAAAATTGGTGGTTCTTCTACCGTTAAGCTGCCGCCTAATACTAAATTAGTTAATGTTTCCTGGAAAACAGATCCTAAGAGCAATAAAAGCTCTCTGTATTTCCTTTATAGGCCTATGCGTAAGGATGAATTCCCTGAAACCTATCGTTATCAAGAAGAGAGTACTTGGGG
>JAKSOK010000064.1 GCA_024405615.1 Phascolarctobacterium sp. | reverse complement strand
TCGCATAATTTATTCCGTATAAGGTTGTTAAAATTAAAGTCGCTACTGCTATTTCTTCAACATTGGCAACAGGCATATCCGGGCTTAAGAATTTTCTTATAAGCATAGGAAAAATTAGCTCTATAGCTGAATTTAAACAAGAGCCTACTATAACGCCAATCAATATTCTTTTATAAGGAATGTAATATCGAAAATATCGTTTCAGCATATTAATTAAACATGCCTCCTTAGGTACAAATAGTTATGAACAGCCGCTCTTTTTCTTATCTAAGGATTAATTGCTATGTTGTGCCAAAGATGCAGACTTGCTATTAAGTGCACACAAACAAGCTGCATCTGCACAAACATTCTAAAAATGCGAATATTTCAGTATGCATTCTTCACAAAATAATACAAGGTGTGGGGATTCTTAATTTGAATCCCCATCCTTGTAGCATTTTAATAATTATTCATATTTTGTTTTAAATTCATAGGAAATTTTGTCGGTGATAGATTTGCATTGTTCAGGAGTTAGACCAACTTCTTCTGCAACTTTAGTCCATCTCTTAGAAGGAACCTTAGTATTAATCATGGTGTCAAAATCCTTGCCACACATAGGCCCCATTAAATATGCCATGGCAACGTGATGCATTGCATAGCCTCTAGTCATGTAATCCTTGGTAATCTTTGCATCAATACCAAAACGATCCTCTAAACGACGAGCTTGATAAGCAATAACCTTCTCGTGAATCAGGCTCGGAGTCAAGCCTAATTTCTGTTCAATTTGATTTTCGGTATATTTACCTCTCATAGCCATAATGTTAGCTAAGGGCTTATCAGCCAAATATGCATACAGACACATCAAGTCAATTTCGCCAAAGCTCATGCCTGCATCACAATACTTGCCAATTTCTTCCTTGCTAAACAGATAGTTATCAGACAAAACCTTGCTGATTAATTCCTTATCAATCTTTCTGAAATGTATATTGGAGAAGCCAGGGCCTGGTTTTCTAGGTCCTCTTGTTCTATTCTTAGCAGCAATCTCTTTGTAATCAGCTTCACTAACGCCAACCTTAGCAGCAATTTCCGGCCACTTAGTTGCTGCAACCTTCATTTTTAAAATTGCTTCTAATTTTTTATTAGAACGGACGGACAAAGCTTGAGCAATTTTAATATCTCCAGCAGTGTAACCTTTTTGCAATAGCTTATCTGCAGTCGCTTTATTAACAACGTTTTCGTTTACCAAAGCCTTAGATTGGCTTGCTAAAGCTCTTTGTGCTTTAATTTCTGGAGTAATACCCAAGGCGCGGTCAATTCTGCCTACAGTCATGGTTTTGCGCATTTCAGCGATTTCCGCAAGAGTTCTGTCATTGGTCTTTGCATAATTACAAATAAAACTTAAGTCAGACGGGCTCGTTCCATTAGCAACCAATGCTTCTAATTCACTTTTAGCATAACCGGTACGTTCACTGGTCATTTGAATAATTTGTTCTTTGGTGGGTCTTGGACGTCTAAAGCCTCGAGGTGGGCCTGCAGGTCTTTCAGTGTTTTTAGCTTGCACAACACTGGGCTTAACGGGAGTTTTTTCCTCATGGGCACTGGCAATTTCGCTCATGAACATGCTAGAACCTAGCAAAAGAGCACAAACAGCACTGATTACAACTTGTTTTCTCATAAGATCCTCCTAATAAAATATTATTTTAATTTAAAAATGATGGGTAAATTAACGTAGCATTTAACCTTTTGTTTCTTAGCATCTCTAGCTGGCGAAAAACGCCACTTATATACAGTTCTTAATGCAGAATTATCCAGCAAAGCAAATCCACTGGAGCTAGCTACATTAACCTCTAGAACTCTTCCATCTTCTCCTACAAGAACCTTTAACAGAACTGTTCCTTCCTGACGATTTTTTCTGCATTCCTCAGGATAGCTAGGCTCTGTTTTATATGTTATATATGGAAGTTGAACAGCAGCACCCTCTTGGCCACCATTCCCCTCAGGAGTTCCTTCCTCAGAACCATTAGGATCGCCCTCTTCACCTACTGCAGTGTTATCCACTTCCTCTGGCTCAGGCATTTCTTTAGTTTCCTCCTGGGGCTTTTCCTCCTTAAGTTTTTTATCTACAATATCGTCCTTCTTAGGCTTTATTCTAACCGGTTTAGGCTTTGGCTTCGGAGTTACTGCCGGTTTTTTTACACCTTTTTTCTTAGGTGCACCTGCCAAAGTAACCTCAATAATTTTATCCTTTTGCGGACTTGGCAACCAAGCATACATCCCTAACACGCCAGCAGCCATTATGTGAATCCCTACAGCTACCGCCAGCGCTTTATAGTAACGTGATTCAAGTTTTATCATTTTTCCTCACCTACTACGTCTGTTGCTAAGCCGAAGCGAATTACACCTGCCCCTTTAAGGTCATCCATTAGCTTTATAACCAATTTGTACTCTGTATCAGCTTCACCTCGGATAAGAACCGCAAAGTTTTCATCCGCAGCCTGCTTCGCCTTGGCCTGACTTATCAAAGACTTTCTGTCAGCAGGCTGGTCCTCCAAATACAAAGATCCATCTTTTTTAATAGTTACCGTAAAATTATTATTGTTAACAACCACGGTATTTTCCGCTACCGGCAATCTTATGGGAATAGTTTTTATTTCTGCCATATTCAGAGAACTGACAATAAAAAATACCAGCAAAAGGAAAATCATGTCTATCATAGGGCTAAGCATAATGCCTGGTGCTTTTCTTTGCTTACGTACACGTCTACGCATAATGCCACCGCCTTACATATTATGTTCAAGAGAATGGATGTTTACTAACACATCTGCTACCTCGTTAACTCCAAGAGTTGCAGACTTTAATCTACTAGACAAATAAGAATGTATGCACATACCAATAATGGAAATAATCAAGCCAAATACAGTTGTAATAAGAGCTTCACCTATACCTGCAGTTACAGCCAAAGGATTAGACAGGCGATCATTTAAAGCATTGAAGGACGCAATCATACCTGTAATAGTGCCAAGTAAGCCCAACATAGGAGAAAGACCTACAATAACATCTAAATATCCTAAATGCTTTTCCCAGGCATCAATGATACGATCTGTTCTGCCATAAACAATATTCTCATAGCGTACACCAAGGCAGCCATCGACTTCTTTAGTTAGCATGTCTGCAGCCATTTGAGCAACTTCACCTTTAGCTTCTTTCGCTAAAGTTAATGCTTTATCATGGTCCAAATTATTCATGGCATCTCTAAATTCAGTAACAAAGCTATCAGGAGACATCGTCTGATTATAATAAAAAATGCGTTCAAATCCTACTATAATAGCAGCAAAATAACAAACTAGCAAAGGCCACATACAAGGACCACCTCTAAAGAAATAATCTACTGCACTACCAAAAAATCCCATGATTTAAACCATCCTTTCTTTCATAAGCTAAAACAAATACTAAAAGCTGTTTGGCTTGGGATATAAATCTGGATACAAACCATGAGCAATGATTTTTATTCCATCCATTGTTCTTACCCCAGGCGTATATATAGCATTAAGTGGTAAGCCTATAATACGTTTGTTGCGTACACAGCTTAGATTTTGAAAGCCATTTATTTTATAAGCCTGATCAATTATCTTATCCATGTCCTGGTAACGACTCTCACCTACAAGATAAAATATTACGTCAGGATCCATCTCAATTACCTGCTCTGCACTTATAGTACGCTCATTAGCAGCTAAAAGTTCACCATTTAAACGTTTCACCAAATCCCCAGCTAGAGAGTTTTTGCCATAAACTCCTAGCTGTCTCCCCATACCGCCCATTACTAAGGCGCGGGGTCTTTTAGCTAAACTTTTAGTTTGCTGACTTACATCATTAATCTGTTCCTTCATAGCATTAACGATGCTCTCAGCTTCCTTAGATTTATTAAACACTTTACCGAGGTTTAATATATCATTAAATTCATTTTCTAAAATCTGTCCATTTGGCAACCAGGCCGAAGAAACCGCAATATAGGTTCCAACACCTCTTTTATGCCAAAAATCTGTACTGCGTAAATACTTAGAAGTAAAGGTAGAATACCAACCAACAATCATATCAGGCTGCATCATGATTACCGATTCCTGATCTAAATTTTCCAAACTGGTAATAGGTATTTTTTTATATTGCTCCCGATATTCCTCTTTAATGTATTTAGCATTATGAACCCCCATACCAGCAACTATTTTATCGCCAACTCCTAAAGCTATAGGTGTCTCGATAGAATTTTGCCATACACATACAAGTCGCTGTGGAGGCTTCTTAAACTCTTGATCTTCAAATTCACGGCCAGTACGTAAATTGTTAATTACAACAGACTTCCCATCATCATAGTTGCTTTTTGATACGGGAATCTTTATATCGGCCACATCTATATTTTTATTATAATTGCTTGATACCGAGCAACCGCTCAAAAATAACGTAGCAATAATCAGCAAAAGCTTTTTCATGAGGATTTCTCGCTTAATAAAGTTTAGCAAGGCGTGCAAGATATACCTGCACACCTTACTAAAAGTATGAAGAGTGATACTACTATTAGAACTTGTAACGTAAACCAACCATGAAGTTTCTTCCCAGACCAGGATATGCACCTTTACCGGTATGTGCATAGAACTTAGTTTGGTATGCTTCGTTGAACAAGTTGTTTACACTGAAGTAAACAGTCATGTCTTTCTTAACATCATAGTTCAGATTTAAGTTGGTAACGAAGAATCTATTATTGGTGTACGCTTCTTCAGAGCAACCAGCATAGATTAATTCGCTCAAATTAGCATTGAATTTCTTATTGTTATAAGATAATTCTAAGGAATATTGGTTAGGAGGAACAATTTTGTTCATCATTTGGTCAATGCTTGCACTACCAACAGTACCACTTACTCTGTTGTTAAACATTGCCTCAATATTTTGATGATATTTACCCAGGTTTTTACCTCTAGTCTTGTCGCTTACATAAGAGTAGTTAGCAGCAATGCTCAAATGATCATCAAATTGATGAGTTACACCCAAATTCAAAGCTTTTTTCTTTTGTGTAGCGTTCAAGGTATAGTTGTTTTCATCACCTGTGTCAGGATCATACAAGGATATGCTAGCAATCTTATTTGACATATTGGTGTAGTTCAGATTTAAGTTAACATTTGTCTTTTCGGACAAATCTTTCTTAATGCCCCAGTTAAGAACATAACCCTTTTCATCTTGCAGAGGTCCATTAATCGGTGTAGCTGTAGTATCGCTTTGTTTCATGGGTCTATAAATTTGAGTCCAGCTTGCATAAGTGCTAAAGGTATCATCAAATGCGTATTGAGTTGCTAAAACAGGAGTAATCCTAACGGAATTAGAATTTTTATACTCTGTAACAGCACCAGCAGGGGTCTTTTGAGAAATGCCTTTATAATGGCTATATCTTAAGGATGGAGTGAAATCCCATTTATCGGTGATATGGATTTTATCTTGGATATAGCCTGTTAAGCTATCACGTTTGCTTACAGTTGTACCAGCATTGGAGCCAGTCAGACGAATGCTATTAAATCTAGATTGATCTAAAGTCCAACTGGTAATAACGTCATGAATACCAATGCTCTTTGCAAGTTGGATTTGTACACCTTTATTCTTTTGTTGGCTCCAGCTAGAAGGAGCAGTACGACTTCTATATTTTTCTTTAATCCATTGAGGATCAAAAATGCCGCCAGGATAAATAGTTTCGTCCGGCCAGGTATTAGTATAGGTACTTTCATAACCACCATATTTTCTGGTGTTATAGTAAGTACGAACAAAGCTTTCCATACCATTGTCTTTGTTAAAGGTATAGGTAACATCATAATCATTTGTGTTATACACATGATAGTTGCCACCAGTAACAACGTAGCTATAGAAAGTATTACGATAACCAGGGTCAAAAATATCAGTCATTTGGATGGGGTTGTGACCAGGATATTTAAAAGCCTCTTTAATAGGAACTGTCCAATCAGGAGCCATATAGGGATAACCTGCAATACCTTTGCCAAAGCTATGGGTAAAACGGAGGTTATGATTCTTATCAAAATCATTTTCTAATTTTACGTAGGTAGATTCTTCTTTGTAATCAGTATTACCGTATTCGTAATTTTTACCGGTTTGGCCATCTTTATAATGAGTATTGCCACTCATTTCACGAGATGCACTTACCATATATTTAAAGGAATTATCTTTACCAGCAGAGCCAGAATAACTCATGTTGTATTTATGATGCTTCCAAGATCCAGTAGAAACATCAATGACGCCTCTGTTCTTTACAGCTCCCTTTTTAGTAATGATGTTGATAGCGCCGCCTACTGCATCTGCACCATAAACGGAAGCGCCAGGTCCTTTAATAACCTCGATTTTTTCAACAGCATTAATGTCTAAAACTTTATCCAAAATAACATTGTTGCCGGAGTTAGCAGTAGAAGTACCGTTGCCCATACTAGAAACAGTGTTATCTACACGTTTGCCATCAACCAAAACGATTACGCGAGGGTCACCATTAATCAAGATTTGATCACTGTATGCATAACCACCACCATAGTTAGTTGCTCTATAACCAGTTTCGGATACACGCACACCAGGAATCATTTTTACAGCATTAGTAATAGTATTATAATGCTTCTTTTCAATGTCTTCAGCGGTTACAACCTCTACGTCACCGCCAGTACGATAATATGATTGCTCAGTAACAACGTTACCGAATTTATCTTTAATTACAGATGCTTCAACCTTTACACCTTCAACGTCATATTCAGGTGTAGCTTCAGCAGCGAAAGCAGCTGCTGAAATGCCCATTAATGCAGCTACCAACATAGCTAATTTTGTATTATTTTTCATCACACATCATCTCCGTTTCAAATTACATCTCTGTATTGGTATTCGTATCTTGGGTCCGCAACCCAACTATGCCATGTGTCATTAAACTCACCAAAATTATAGGTTAGTGTTCTCTTTTCACCCGCTGTAAGACGACAGAGTGGATATTTAATCGGTGCAGCAGTAAATTCGTATTCAGTACCATCAGCACGCTTAAAGGTAATATTAGGATTAAACTTAACAACTTTTGTTACTAGCCTGTCCATCTTAACATTGTGATAAGTACCAGTCATACATAAATTTTTGCCACTCATCCAAACTTTTGTAGGAGTAAATTCTAATTCCAACGTATCCTCAGACAAATAATCAGCATACGCGTTTGTCGTCATTCCAAATATTCCTACACACAGCATAATTAAACATAGAATAATTTTAAAACTCTTCATTGGACCTCCTTTCATTAGCTTTAGGAAACAAGTTTGCTGCTACCCCTAACAGCTTACAAGCACTTATATGCATCCCTGCAAATGATAACTCATTATCTTCATAATTTGAATCATCACATAGGTAGTATTATTTCGTCTAAAGTCATCCATAACTAATTGTTATCATAGTTCTAATAATACTATTTGCAAAAATATAATAAGTATTTATATGCTAGCATTATTTATATATAAATGTCAAACTGCTCATATATTGTGTTATTTTTTAAATTTCATATTTTTTAATTTATATTTATAAATTATTCATTATGTTGGTTTATTCGATAGAACTGTCAGTTTTTCTTATACTAAAAACTAATTAGGAATGTTATAATTAATAAAAATTCCGTTAATATTTTTTTAGCATAGAGGTACATTATGAATAAAAGAAAATTCTCAGTTCCATTTCCAACTTTAGTTAACAACGAATCAGTAGATAAATTTATCCAATATTTTCTCCAATTTAAAGACAGTGTCGAAAATATTTACTTAGGTATACCATTTTTAGGAAGTAATTATCATAATCCTAAAGGTAAATATATTCCCTTCGTCTCAAAATATGAAATTATTCAAAGACATACCAGTGAATGTATCGAATTCCTTGAAAAATCACAGGGTACTTTTAAGAGAATTATCACCCTTAACTCTGGCGTTTATAATTACACTTTATCCGATCTGATAGAATATATTGATTACATTATTATTCCTTTTCTAGACAAGTATAGTATTGATGGAGTTATTTGTACTGATTTTAATATGGCCTGTCGTCTTCACGAAATGCGACCCCAATTAGAGCTTCATACGTCCTGCAACTGTTTCATCGAAACGCCTAGAGAAATGGACATGTGGCATCAATATGCAGGAATAAGTGTTTTTAATCCGCCTAGAGAATTTATCAGACGCCCTGACAAACTCAAAGAAATGCGTGCGACCGGCTATAAGTTAAAACATCTGGTAAATGAAAGTTGTATGTTTGGCTGTCCACAAAATAAGAATCATGTCATGGCCTGGGCAGTTGATAACACCGAATTTGGTTCTCAATGCCACCATAATGTTACTTCTAATTTTTTCCGTGGCGTAAGCATTGTTCCTCGTTGGATGAAACAACTAGACCCATATGTCGACATTTACAAAATTAGCGGTCGAAGAGTACCCTTTAGAGTTTTAAAAGAAACTTTTGAAGCATATTATTATGAAAAAGATAATATTAACATGGGTAGGATAACCTTTGGTGCAAAGCCAGGTATCTATATGGGATTTTTGGCAAGCGAATTTCCTGATAAGCTCCTTACCTGTGAGTGTAAGGATTGTAAAAACTGCCATTTATGTGATAAAATCGCTCGTAATTCTCATAAAGAAAGCAGAAAAATGTTCTTTAAAAAGGATTATACCGAGGAAGAATATCGCAATTTGAGAGCAAACATCACCAGAGATCTAATAATGCAACGCAGTTCAAAACATATAGCCTTTTGCATAGACAACGAATATGGTGAATTCATGGAAATTCTAGGCTAGTTTGCTTATGAAATTCTTTAAGATGACACATACTAAAATGATTTTTCGAAATAGCACAGAAATGCTTCTTAATGTTGCAGCTATTACTCTCTACATTTCATGGACATTCTCAAATAAAAAAATAAAGGGAGCTACCAAATAAATGATAGCTCCCTTTTTTATTAATAAACCTGATATAGTTATTTAGCAAGATTAATCATTTTCACTGGGAAACAACAATTCCAGTAAATGCACAACCTCTGCTCCACCAAGCTTCATTGCGCCACGACAAGCACCACAATAAGTAACAACTCTCTTTGTTG
>JAKSOK010000063.1 GCA_024405615.1 Phascolarctobacterium sp. | reverse complement strand
ATACCTTGAACACCTTGACGCAGGATATCATCCGCAATACGGAAAGCATCCATCATAGAGGTTTTCTTATCAATAACTGCTAATAATCTATCATTAGGAATGGTAATTAAAGTATCAACCTTTTCCTTCAGATTTACAATACCATTTTCAGCTTGGTTCATGCGACGTTTGCCTTCAAATTTGAAGGGCTTGGTTACAACGCCAACAGTCAACACGCCCATTTCCTTAGCGCATTCAGCAACAACATGAGCTGCACCAGTACCAGTGCCACCACCCATACCAGCAGTTACGAATACCATATCAGCGCCTTTAATAGCCTCTTGAATTTGTTCACGAGACTCTTCAGCAGCTTGTTGGCCAATCTCAGGGTTACCGCCTGCACCTAAGCCTTTAGTTAATTTTTCGCCAATAGCGATTTTAGTTTCAGCTTCAGACAACATCAAGTCTTGAGCATCACAGTTAACAGCAATAAATTCTACACCTTGCACACCAGCGGTAATCATGCGGTTAACTGCATTGTTACCGCCACCACCAACACCGATGACTTTAATCTTAGCTAAATTGCCAGACATGTTTTGAATATCATCAAACATTTTATAATCCTCCTCTTAATAATGGAGCTAAATAATTACATAATACCTAAATTTTCATATTCAACATGAAAATTAAAAATCCTGCTTTAATACAAAATTATTTTGCCATATATTCCCTACGGATAATAGCTATATTTTGGAAAATACGCATACCAAAAATTAAGACTGCAACCATGTACATGTCTATGCCGAGCATAGCTCCAAAATAACATAAGAGCGCACCCATAATACCATTCGTAAAGAAGCCGGAAATAAAAATTGCCGTGCTATATTTATCTTCAATGGCAGCGCGTACACCACCTAAAACAGCATCTAGGCCAGCCATTACAGCAACTGCTAAAAGGCGACCATATTCAGGAGGCATAGAATAAGGACAAACATTGCCTATGACAATGCCCAAAGCTAAACCAAAGATAGCATAATAAATTGTCATTTCTTATTCTCCTCCTTTGGTGTAGGAGATTGTTTAGCATACTCATATGCTCTCGTAATTTTTTGACCAGGAACTACAACCTTATCAGTGTCATGAATTTTAACATTAATTCCCCAAAAGGCAAAGGTATCAACAACGCCTCCACGTAAGCGCAAAGCACTAGCCATTGTCTTAGGATCACCAATGGCTTTTATAACATAGGGAGGTGCACTACGTACATTATTAATGGAAACTGTAGGTCCAGCACAACGCAATTCACTCATAGCTCCTATACGTTGATCATTGACAGAAATAGCTTCTGCGCCAGCAGCTCTCAGTTCATTAAGAATACGCAGCAAATCTTCATCATGAACAATATAAAGATTAGGATTTTCGCCCATCTTTTTGTTAGATGTACTATCATCTAACACAATTTCCAAGCCAGGACCATAAACCTCACTTGTACCGGCCAGTAAGTTCAATCTCTCTACTTCTGCGTCAGAGATAAGATTACCATAATTCTTACGCAAATCCGCTAATTCCTTTTGTAATTGAGTCTTTTCAGCCTCAATAGTACGGATACGTTCTGACAGGTCTTCCACACGCTCAATACGAATATTGCGTTGGCGTTCCGTTGTCTTAAATTGTACGGTCAACATAAAGCCTAGCACCATAAATACAAGGGCAATAATGATATTGGCCTTAAAATCCATTCTAAAACGTTGGATCATGATTTTTTCACCTTCATTAATTCAGGCTTAAGTTTGATGAAAGGCTTTTTGAACTGTAAGTCTATATACTCGGCCTGGATATTTTTATCCTTTATTTCATTAAAAACAGTATTAAACATTGGGGCTTTGTCAGGCATATTTTCAGCTTGCCCAAGACGTAATAATAAACCATTACGCAGTTGTAGCTTAACGTTTTTGTCACTATCCATCATCAGCTCAGCAATCTGATTACGAGCCTCAGAATTAATACTCAACAAAAACCTCAAGATACTGTCAACTCTTTTATTTGCAACATCGTCGCCCACAAAAGCATTACCACATTGTTCACCAACCAACAGAGGTGCCTTTGTATCAGGAATACTATTAGATACACTCATTACTGTGCCTTTGTAATCAACCATTATATAACCATTATAAGAATTGGCTACATATAACGCAGGCTGTCTTTCTTGGACAGTAACCTCCAACTTATTGGGCCATTTATAATTAGCCTTCGCATTAAAGAAGCGAATATCCTGACTTAACGCATATTCAACTGAATTGGCACTAACAGTAAATAGATTGACCGGCATTTGACTATTAGCCATGCGTACAACATCTTCGGCATTAATACGTTTAGTACCGTGAATAACTATCTCACCGAAGGCCATACCTGGTCTATGGGTGAACTTATAGATGCCGACACAGGAGCCAACAATTGCAGCTGCCACCACGAAAATAGTCAACAGACGCAGTCTCGCTTTACGCCGCCGTTCCTTTAATCTTCCTTGCAATGATTCCATAACACCACTGCTCCTAAACAGTCTTATCTAGCACTTAGTAAAATCTTTTCACATAATTCCGGGAAGCTAATGCCTACTGCAGCCGCAGCCTTAGGAACAAGACTAGTAGCTGTCATACCAGGAACAGTATTAGCTTCTAATACATAACCTACACCATTTTCTGCCAAAATAATATCCACGCGAGCAACACCACATAAGCCTAAAACTTTATAGGTTTCAATAGCTACACTTTGAACATAGGCAGTAGTTTTTTCATCAAAGGGAGCCGGGCAATGATACTCAGTTGCACCTTTGGTATATTTAGAATGGAAATCATATTCACCAGAATGGGGAGCAATCCAAACTACTGGCAGTGCTTTAATCTCTCCATCCTCTTCCATCATGGAAACAGTTAATTCCTTCCCTTTAATGCATTCTTCAATCAGTACATTTTCAGAAAGCTCAAAAGCACTTTTTAAAGCAGGTAATACATCTTCCTCTGCTTTAGCAATAGTAACACCAATGCTGGAGCCTTGGCTTGCAGCTTTAATAACTACAGGCACACCAAAGCGTGCTAAGATTTGAGTTTTAATAGATTCTAAATCTGTAGATTCACGACGCATTAGAATCATACTAGCTGCAGTAGAAATGCCTGCAGCCAACAGATATTTTTTAGTTGCGCATTTGTCCATGGCTACAGCACTAGCCAACACGCGACTACCAGTATAAGGAATATCAGCAGCTTCCAATAAGCTTTGTAAGCGGCCATCCTCACCGTACATACCATGAACTGCGTTAAAAACGACCTCTGCCCCCATAGCATGCAAATCGTTGATAACTGTCATAGGATTTAATTCATATTCTTTTGCATTGTAGCCCTTTTCACGAAGAGCGTTAGCAATAGCGCCACCAGTTACACGGGAGATTTCTGCTTCTGCAGAAGGACCACCCAAAACAACGGCAACAACTGTATCTTTATTTATTTGTTTCATTCTTGTGCTCCAATTCTTTTACTAAATCCTCACCAACCTTGAAGACATCACCAGCGCCTACTGTCATTACTAGGTCGCCCTCTTTGACAATGCCCACAAGATAATCACGAACGTTAACTAAACGAGGTAAGAATTTAACTTTTTGTCCAGTTGCAGCAGTAATTCCGGCTGCAAGTTTTTCACTGGAAACACCTGTTATAGGAGTTTCGCTAGCTGCATAAATATTGGTTAAAATCAACTCATCACATTTGCCAAAGCAGGTGCAAAACTCTTTATACAGAAGTTGAGTACGTGTGTAACGATGAGGTTGGAAAACAACAATTAATCTATCTGGTCTAGTTTGACGAGCAGCATTTAAAGTAACATTAATTTCAGTAGGATGATGAGCATAGTCATCTACCACCCAAATGCCATTAACTTTACCTTTAGTTTCAAAACGGCGCTTTGCTCCACCAAATTTACTTAAGGTTTCTAAAATGCTTTCTACAGCAACACCCATTTCTAAACCAGCTACAAACGCACCTAAAGAATTAAGTACGTTATGGCGACCTGGAACAATCAGCTTAACATCGCAGACAAATTCATCCTTGCGGTAAACCTTATAGGTTGTTCCATTAGTTCCAAAATGGATATCAGTTGCCACATAATCAGCATGAGAACCTTCTAAGCCATAGGTAATGTATGGTTTATCAGTTTCAGTAGTTAAGCGACGAACCTTCATGTTATCCACGCAAAGAATAGCTTTGCCACCTTCGGTAATATTACCTACAAATTGCTTGAAGGCCTGATAAATCTTTTCTTCTGTACCATAATAGTCCAAGTGGTCGTCTTCAATATTAGTGATAACTGCCAGCTTCGGATAAAGTTTCAGGAAAGATCCATCGCTTTCATCAGCCTCAGCAACAACGTATTTTCCTTCGCCATTGCGAGCGTTACCACCAATGCTAGCTACCTCACCACCAATAACAACAGTAGGATCAATACCACCCTCAGTTGCAATGCATGAAATCATCGCACTAGTAGTAGTTTTGCCATGAGCACCAGCCACGGCTACGCCATCAAAACCAGGTTTATTAATAATGGCAGCCAAAACATCACTACGATGCAATACAGGAATACCCTGTTGTTTAGCTGCTCTCAGTTCCACATTTTCTGGATGAATAGCAGTAGACACTACAACCGCATCTGCACCATTGATTTGGCATTCATCATGGCCCATATATACAAGAGCACCTTGCTCTGCTAAATGCGCTGACATATGTCCTGCATTTAAATCAGAACCACTAACATCATAGCCACGTTTTATTAAAACATAGGCAATAGCGCTCATACCGGCACCACCAATACCTATGAAATGTACATTATGCTTATTTTCTAAACAATTCTCTTTCACGTGTGCTCCTCCCTTATTTAGCTAAAAGCTCTAAAGCTTGTTTAGCTATATTAGCAGCAGCCTCAGGTCTCCCCAACTTTTTAGCAGCCACTGCCATGTCTTTAAGCTCAGTCTCATGAAGCAACAGTTGCTCCACAATCTCGAGAATTTTATCACTTGACATTTCTTTATCCAGAACAACCTTTGCTGCGCCTTTCGCTTCTACAGCCTTAGCGTTAAATTCCTGATGATTTGCTGTAGCAAAGGGATAGGGAACTAAAATTGAGGGAATCCCTTTAGCCATCAGTTCTGCAAGTCCTATAGCTCCTGCACGGAAAACAGCCAGATCTGCTACTGCTAAAGCAGTAGGCATATTATGTAAATAAGGGGATATGATGATATTATCACCTACACCACCTTTTTTCTTAATATCCTCCATATACTGCTTGTAATTAGCATCACCCGTTGCATGAAGAACCTGAATCTCTTCTCTACCAGATAAAGCTATTTCCACATCCTGCATAGCCGTATTGATGCTACGAGCACCACGGCTACCACCGGATACCAGGATAGTTTTTTTCTTCGGATCCAAGCCTAATTCTTCATAAGCGGCTGCTCTGTCATGATCCAGAATTTCTGTGCGAATAGGGTTGCCGGTATACTCTAATTTAGCAGCCTTACCAGCAAAATATTTTTCTGCTTCTTTATAACCTAAAAAGACCTTTTTAACAGAACCAGCCAGAATCTTATTAGTAACACCTGGCATCGCATTTTGCTCCTGAATACAGGTAGGAATACCATATTTAGCAGCCATCCACACGATAGGTCCACAAACATAGCCACCAGTACCGATAACCAAATCAGGTTTTTCCTGACTAACTATTTTTCTAGCATCCCATAGGCCCTTAAACATTTTGTAAAAACTTCTCAAAGTATCAAAGCTTAGACTGCGTTTAAAGCCTGCAACTTCTATAAATTTCAAAGGATATCCATAGCGGGGGATGATATCCTTTTCTAGACCTTGCTCAGTTCCAACAAAGATAATCTCAGCATCCGGTCTCAGTTTCTTGATTTGATCAGCAATGGTCAAAGCTGGATAAATGTGTCCACCAGTACCACCACCGGATAAAATCACTTTCACTAAAATCCCTCCTTAACGAGGTAAAGCTCTAACCAATGCCTTGAACGTACGACCACGTTCAGGATAATTGTTAAACATATCATAGGAAGAACATGCAGGAGAAAGCAGAACAACTTGCGGTTCATGAGCCAGCTCATAAGCCTTCTCTACAGCTTCCTTAAAGCTTTGCACGATAACGATATTTTCAACACCAGCTGCAATTGCCGCCTCATTAAAGCGTTCTTTAGCTTCACCTAAAAGAATGAGAACATCTACCTTAGTCTTTACTAAATTCATCATATCTTCTAACGGAGTCATCTTGTCATGACCACCTGCCAAAAGAATAATATGTCCATTTTCAAAGGCTTCCAGAGCTTTAATTACAGAGTCTGTATTAGTAGCCTTAGAGTCGTTGTAATAAGGAACGCCTTTAACGGTTTCTACATACTCGATTCTGTGCTCTACAGCCTTAAATTTACGCAATACATCCGCCATGTCTTCAATGCTGACACCAGCAAAGAAACCGCAGCAAATTGCTGCCAGGATGTTTTCTTCATTATGGCCACCAAACAGCTGTGCATCCTTAATATTGCAGACAACTGCTTCGGTATCCTTCCATTTTATCACAAAATTGCCATCCTGCATATATACGCCTTGATCCAGCTTAACTTTACGGCTGAAATAGCAAACTTGCGCTTTGGTCTTTTCGCCCCAGGTGCGAACTTCAGGATCATCGTAGTTTAAAACAGTAACCTGCTCTGCACTTTGTTGGGTAAAGATGCGTTGCTTAGCAGCACCATAAGCTTCCATGGTGTAGTGGCGCTCCATATGGTCAGGAGTTAAGTTTAACATGCAGGCAATATCGGGAGCAAAGGTAGCAACCTTCTCCAATTGGAAGCTAGACAACTCCAGGGCCAACCAGCCGTCCTTGGGTAAGTTCTCTACTTCTTTGGACATAGCAGCACCAATGTTACCGCCAACAGCGCTAGGAACCTCTAAGCGCTCCAGCATTGCGCCTACAATACTTGTAGTGGTGGTTTTACCATTAGTGCCAGTAATAGCAGCAATGTGACCGCCATACATACGGTAGCCCAATTCTACCTCACTAATAACCTCTTTGCCTTGTTTTTCAGCTTCAATAACAGTAGGAATATCGCAAGGTACACCAGGAGATAAAACTACTCTATCAGACTTCTCTAATAAAGCAGGATAGTTTTCCTTACCACATACAAGACCACCGTTTACAGCAGCTAAGCTTTGAGCCAGCTCTTCAGGAATTGTACATTCAGTATCATTGTATAAAAACACCTGCTGACCTTTTCTAGCAAGAACCTCAGCAGCACCGCGTCCACTAATACCGACGCCATAAACAATTGTTGCGCTCATCATTAATGCTCCTTTTATGAAAATTACATTAGGATATAATCTATTTTATCAGCCACAGGCCATAGCCTATAGCACATAATACACAGCTAACGATAGTAAATACGGAAACAACCTTTGTCTCCTTCCAGCCGCCTAATTCAAAGTGGTGATGAATAGGTGTCATACGGAAAATACGTTTACCATGGGTATATTTGAAATAAGATACCTGCATGATAACAGAAGCGGCTTCTGCAACATAAACGCCGCCCAAAATAATAAGCAGAATCTCTGTTTTAGTCAAGAGAGCTAAAGCAGCAATGCCACCACCAATGGCAAGAGAACCTGTATCACCCATGAAAACTTTAGCCGGATGATGGTTAAAGAGCAGGAAGCCCATGCAACCGCCACACAGTGCCATAGCAAAGCCACAAAGGTCCATTTGCTGTTGACCATAGCAAATAGCCGCAAAGGTTAAAGTAACGGGCAGGGTTACGAAGGATGCCAAACCATCCAAGCCGTCAGTCAGGTTAACAGCATTTGTAGTACCAACTAACAGCAGGAAAACAATAACATAAAAGGCCATACCAAAATCGCAGGTAACATTCAGGCCAGGAAACCACAGAGTTGTGTTTTGCAAATGTGTCTCTGCGTAATAAACATAAGCACCTGCCAAAATAAACTGGCACAGAAATTTTTGTTTAGTTGTTAAACCTAGATTACGTTTCATGACAACCTTGATATAGTCATCGAGGAAGCCTATCAAAGCATGTCCTAGGGTTAATACCATAGCAATAACTACTGCCGGTGTCATAGGACACCAGAAGGCTACAGCCACTGCCAGAGCAGCCAAAATCATAATGCCGCCCATGGTAGGAGTACCACTTTTTTTCATGTGGCTAGCAGGACCGCAATCACGAATGCTTTGCCCAAATTTTAATTTATGTAAAAAAGGAATTAGCTGAGGACCGATGATTGCACACAATACAAAAGCAGTCACCAGCGGTAAAAGAATATTTAACATCAATGCCCCCGTTATTTAAATAAGCTTAAGCATTTATCTACATGCATGGCATTAGAACCTTTGAGAAGAATGATATCGCCCTTGTCGGCCATTGCTCTCAACACATCCTCTGCTGCCAACAAATCTTCACAATGCTGTGTTTTGCCACCAAGCTTAGCAGCTTCATCGCTAATATAGGCAGCTTCTGGACCAAAGGTTAAAATAAAGTCTACACCATATTCTACAGCCCAACGGCCAACTCTACGGTGAGCTTCTTCAGAAATATTTCCCAACTCTAGCATGTCAGCCAAAACCGCAATTGTCCTGGAATTCTTACGAGACTTTTTAGCCTCCGCCAAGGTTTTCAAAGCAGCTTCACAGGAAGCAGGACTTGCATTATAAGCGTCATTGATAAACATAATGTCGCCAATCTCAATAATTTCCTGACGACTACTGGTGAGACGAGCACCAGCTAAAGCTTCAGCGCTTTCCTCAAGGGAAACACCATAGCAAGCAGCACCAGCAATAGCAGACAAAGCGTTATAAACGTTATGCTCACCAATAACCTGCAGCTTAACCTCTACGCTCTTACCGGTTGCTTTTTCTGTACAGGTAAAGGTAGTACCCATACCAACGGTTTTAATATTACTGCCACGATAATCGCATTGCTCACTTAAGCCGAAGAAAACAACCTTTGCTTTAGTCTTAGCCGCAGCTGCAACAACATAGCTATTATCACCATTGAGAACTGCATAACCCTCAGAAGGCAAATTCACAACGATTTCGCTCTTAGCTATACCAATATTTTCCATGCTGCCTAAAAGCTCCATGTGAGTTTCGCCAACATTGGAAATAAGACCGCTGTCCGGTTCTGCTATTTCACATAAAGCTGCAATTTGACCTAAACCACGCATGCCCATTTCTACAACAGCAATTTCTGTTTCAGGAGTAATATTCAACAAAGTTTTAGG
>JAKSOK010000062.1 GCA_024405615.1 Phascolarctobacterium sp. | reverse complement strand
TGATGGCATTCTCCTCCTGCTCCTCTGCAGGTACTCTGCCTGTAACCATGGATTGCTGCCGTAAGATGGGTATTTCTAAAGATGTTTACTCCTTCGTATTGCCCTTAGGTGCTACCATTAACATGGATGGTACCGCAGCTTACCAAGGTGTTTGTGCACTGTTCATTGCTCAATTGTACGGCATTGATTTGACTGCTGCTCAATATGGTACTATCATCGTAACCGGTACTTTAGCTTCTATCGGTACTGCTGGTGTTCCTGGTGCAGGCTTCATTATGCTGACCATGATCTTGACCTCTCTCGGTCTGCCTTTGGAAGGCTCCGCATTAATTGCTGGTATTGACCGTATCCTGGACATGCCTCGTACTTCTGTTAACATCACTGGTGACGCAACTGTTGCTTATTTAGTTAGCAAGAGCGAAGGTGCTGATAAAGAATAATAATTCGTTAAATCATAAAAGGTCCTGCCTAAATGGGTGGGACCTTTTCTATTTTCAAATTCTAGTAAAATCCTTGAATTATATATAAAAATGTTGTAAAATATATATTCGTAAAAGTATCATATTTTATGATTGCTGATTTTTTATGTTTTAGAGGAGGCGGCAAATTATGGCTGATGTTGCAGCTAATTTGGCTGGTAATAAAATGTTACTGTTAAAACAAGAAATGGCTGCTTTGCGTGAAGCTATAGCTGCCTGTGAGGACGAAGAACAAAAGAAGAAACTCCGCCGTGAGCTTCTTGATAAAGAAACATATTATAATATACTTGCAGATAGACAAAGAATGGGCTTTTAAGTCCTAATTATATAATTCTCGTTAACAGGTGGTATTGAAATTGGAAAAGCTTATTGTTAAGGGCGGCAATCGTTTGTCAGGTACAGTAAAAACAAGTGGTGCAAAAAATGCTGTTTTGCCGATTATTGTAGCAGCTATTTTGGGAGGTACTCCTAGCCATTTGGATGAGGTGCCAATGCTTGAGGATGTAAAAACAATTAGCGAAGTTTTACGTTGCTTGGGTATAAAGGTTGATAGTCCTGCCAAAAACGAGCTAAATATAGATAGCAGTGAAATAACCTCTTATGAGGCTCCCTACGAGTTAGTGCGCAATATGCGTGCGTCTTTTCTTGTAATGGGACCTTTGCTTGCCAGAATAGGTAGAGCACGTATTTCTATGCCTGGTGGTTGTGCGATTGGTGCTAGACCAATAGACATCCATCTTAAGGGTTTAGAAGCTTTGGGAGCAAGATTTGAGCAGGGCCATGGTTATATTGAAGGCTATGCTCCAGAGGGTGGTTTAATAGGAAATAATATTTATTTCGATTTTCCAAGTGTTGGCGCAACTGAGAACATTATGATGGCGGCTGCTTTAGCTAATGGAACTACAATTTTAGAAAATGCTGCACAAGAGCCAGAAATTGTTGATTTAGCTAACTACCTAAATAAGATGGGTGCAAAAATCCGTGGTGCTGGTACAAATGTTATTCGTATCGAAGGTGTTAAAGAACTCCATGGTGCAGAGTATACTATTGTTCCCGATCGTATTGAAGCTGGTACCTATATGATTGCTGCAGCAATGACTGCTGGCGACATAGTTATAGAAAATGTTCTTCCTGAGCATCAAGGTGCTTTGATTGCAAAGCTTCGTGAAGCGGGGGCAACAGTTTATGAAGATATAGATAAAATACGTGTTATTGGTAACGAGCATTTGAAACCTATTTCTGTAAAAACACTTCCTTATCCAGGCTTCCCAACTGATATGCAAGCACAGCTTATGGCTATGATGGTAGTTTGTGAAGGGCGTAGTAGAGTTCAAGAGACGGTTTTTGAAAACCGCTTCATGCATGTTATTGAACTTAACAGAATGGGGGCTAATATAACTACTGAAGGTCGTGGTGCGATTATTGAGGGACCTAGTAAGTTAACAGGCTGTGATGTGCGTGCAACTGATTTAAGAGCTGGTGCGGCAATGATTTTAGCTGGTTTAGTAGCAGAAGGAACAACGCGTATTGGCGATCTTCATCATATTGATAGAGGTTATGAAGATATTGTAACTAAGTTTAAGAATCTGGGCGCTGATATAGAACGTGTAGAGGTATAGAAAAATGTTCAAGAATTTAGATATTGGTATTGATTTAGGTACAGCTAATATTCTTGTTTACGTAAAAGGTAAGGGAATCGTACTCAAGGAACCTTCTGTTGTAGCAATAGACAAAGTACGCAATAAGGTTTTAGCTGTAGGTGATGAGGCTCGCGAAATGTTGGGCCGCTCTCCCGGAAGTATCCAGGCAATTCGTCCTTTAAAGGAAGGCGTTATTGCAAACTATACAGTAACACAAAAGCTGTTAGCTTATGTAATTCAAAAGGTTGCAGGCAGAAGTATGTTCTTTAAGCCACGTGTTATGACTTGTGTTCCTATTGGCATCACTTCTGTAGAAAAGCGTGCGGTTATGGAAGCTACTACCCAGGGTGGTGCTTCTAAAACATATTTGATTGAAGAACCATTAGCTGCTGCTTTGGGCGCTGGTATCGATATTTCTGTTCCTAGAGGCAATATGGTTGTTGATATTGGTGGTGGTACTACTGATATCGCCGTGTTAAGTCTTGGCGGTATTGTAGTTGATGCGTCTATTCGCATCGGTGGTGACCATTTCGACGAATGTATCATCAAATATGTTAAAAAGGAACATAATGTTTCTATTGGTGAACGTACTGCTGAAGAAATAAAAATGAAGGTGGCAACCGTTTCTAAAGATGGCCGTAATGAGGATATTGTCGTTAGAGGTCGCGATTTGGTTACTGGCTTGCCTACAACTTTTAGTGTAAATTCTGCAGAATGTCGTGAAGCTTTAGAAGATGCTATTGCATCCTTAATGGCTACTATCCGTGGTGTATTAGAAAAATGTCCTCCAGAATTAGCAGCAGATATTGTTGATAATGGTATCTACATGACTGGTGGTGGCGCTTTACTGGATGGCTTAGCAGAGGTAATTCAAAATGAAACTGGTATTACCACTCATATTGCAGAAAATCCTTTGGATTGTGTAGCATTAGGAACGGGTAAAGCTTTAGAAAACTTAGATAAACTTCATCCTGGTACTGTTTATAATTCTTCTAATTTGGTTTGATAATAAATACACAGCGAAAGCTGTGTATTTTTGTTGGTAAAAAAATGAAATATTTTTTTAGAGTTTTATTGTTGTTAACAATATTATTTCCCATTAAAGCAATAGAGGCTGCATCTATTGACAATATAAGATACAGTGTAACTCCATCAAGAATACGCATTGTTCTAGATAGTAAAGGGGAAATAAAATACAAAGCTTCAAAATTAAATAAAGAAATAACGGTTGAATTTCCTCAAAGTAGTTATAAAAGAATAAAAACTACAATCAAAGATGAACTGTTGCGAAAGGTAACCTTCCTAGATGATGGCAAGAAAGGAAGCAGGCTTCAGATTAGTTTATCTAAGAACTGTCAGTATAATACTTTTACGCTGGCTAATCCTCATAGGTTTGTAATTGATTTATACAAAATAGAAAAAATTGACAAAACTACTAATTTGCAGAAAGACGTAAAATATCGTTTTATACAGGACGAGTTAGATGGAAGGCAGTTTCAGGCCTACATTGTCAATGTAGCTCCTAATGCTGATTTTGAATTAAGGCCTTTTTCTGCTGCTGGAAGCTATAATGGACGAGGAAGCCTTGCAAAGAGAGCTGCAGGCTTAGGCACTCTTGTTGCAATAAATTCTTCATATTTTGATTCTGACGGCTGGGTTGTTGGCATTACTAAGGATAAAGGTAAGATGCTTAGTATGGAGGAAGGCGTTCACAGCGCCTTTGCAGTGCATGCTGGTAAGCCTGCCATAGTTAAAGACGCCTATTATAATGCATATTTGGAACTGAAAAATGGAGAAAAGCTTTTTATCAAAGGCATGAACCGTTCTCGTATAGCAGAAGATTGTGTGCTATATAATGATGCTTATGCACCTAGTACGAAAACTAACCAGTGGGGAAGAGAAATAAAAATTAAAAATGGGAAAGTAATTTCTGCTTCTAGTTTAGGTAATATGACAATCGAGCCAGGTACGCAGGTCATCTCTGGGCATGGTATTAATGCTAAAAAGCTACAGTCTGTCAATATTGGAGATGATGTAAAACTAGCAGAATCTTTTAACAATACCATATTGACGCAAGCTGAGACAGTAGTTGGGGCAGGACCTATGTTAATAGAAAAAGGAAAAATTAATGTAAGGTCAACAGAAGAAAGAATTGCCAAAGATATTGCTCAAGGTCGTTCTCCCAGGACTGCTATTGGAATAACAGCTGATGGAAGCATTTTATTAGTAGTTGTAGATGGGAGAAGCTTTTCCTCATGCGGAATGACTTTAAATGAGCTTGCAAGCTTTTTAAGTAATTTGGGAGCAGTTGAAGCTTTAAATTTTGATGGTGGTGGTTCTAGCGAAATGGTAATTAAAGGGAAAATAGTCAACAAACCTTCAGATGGGAAAGAACGTTTAATTAGCATGGGATTAGGATTATTTAGCAAATAAGAATTAGAGCAAGCAAACTTGCAAAAATAATGTATAGGATGTATAATTACTATGTATACGTATTTGTAAAATTATGCAACGCATAGTAAAAGCCGGCGTATATATCATGTCGGCTTTTTTCTTTAGGAGTATTTATGAAGCTGAAAGTTTTTATAATGACAATTTTATTCTGTTTTCAATGTTTGGTTGCTGCTGCAGCAAATATTCCACTTATGCCAGTAACAGATTTAAAGCCAGGCATGGAGGGTATAGGAAAAACTGTTATTAGTGGAGATACAATTGAAGAATTTAATGTTGAAATTATTGGAGTTAGTGGAACAGAGACTTCAGGTTATAGTATTTTAGTAAGACTTTACGGAGATCTTATTGAGAAAACAGGCGGAGTTGCTCATGGTATGAGTGGAAGTCCGGTATATGTTGATGGTCGCCTAATCGGAGCTGTAGCTTATGGTAAATCTTTTAATGATCCACATTACTGTTTCCTAACTCCTATTGGTAGCATGTTAAAAATGCTAGATACACCGCAAAAACAACCATTGGACTGGATTCCTAAAGCTGGTGCTCTCAGCGCAGGTGGATTTACAGAGTTAGGCATGGAATGCTTGAAAGAAGAATTAAAACCTCAAGGCATAGATGTTACTTTAGGTGTTAATAACGGCCCGGAAAGTACTAAAAATTTAGAACCCGGAAGCTCCGTCGGAGCTGCATTAATGACAGGCGATTTGACATTAGGTGCTTTAGGTACGGTTACTTGGACAGATGATGCAGGACATGTTTTAGCTTTTGGTCATCCGTTTTTAAGTAGAGGCAATAGCAATTTCTTTATGAATAGAGTGTGGGTTTTAGGCGTTATTCCTAATATGTCTAGCTCTTATAAAGTAGGTAATATTGGTGGTTCTATAGGAAAGATAGAGCAGGATCGTTCTAGTGGCATTGCAGGGCTTGTAGGTTCAGATCCCAAGTCAATTCCTATGGTTGTTAATGTTAGTGATACCTCAAGAGGGGTAAATAATACTACCAAGGTTAGAATTATAGATGATGAAAAGTTATTACCTTCTATTGTTAATGCTGCAACCGTTAGCTGTGCTAATCGTACTGCTGACCGCAATGGAGGGGGTACTGCAAAGCTACATTTCAAAGTGACCGGTGTTGATCATGAGAAAAACTATTTAGAGTTAGACCGTGAGAATATGTTCTATGCTACAGAAAATTTAGAAAAGGGCATGGTTCAAGAGCTGGTTGAATCTTTGCGTGTTCTAATGAATAATAAATTTGAAAGTCTGAACATATATGGGATTAATGTTGATGTAGATATTGCAGATACTGCTCAAATTGTAGAGTTAGTTAAAGTTAGCGCTAAAAATAGAGATGTCCATAAAGGTGAAAAAGTTCCTCTAACAATTACTATGAAGCCTTTCCGTGGTCCGGAGTTTACGAGGGTTGTGGAATATACTATTCCGGAAAAAACTTCAAAAGACAAGTTAGTTTTGAATATACATGGAGGAAGCAGTGTTTCGTGGATTGTTAATTTGTTGAAGAAGCAAAAAGACGAAAGTGCTCCTGAAACAAAAAAAGAAGAAAAACGAAAAAGTATAAAAGACTTTATAGAAGAAGTAAATACTGCTGATAAAAATAACGACTTAATTATAGATATTACATCTGGCGTAAAGGAAGCTAATCCTGCAAAAGATGATGATAGCTTAAGAAGTATGCTTAAAGGAAGTCCCTATAAAAAAGTCGTTTCCTATGATTTTATTGTTGATGGAGAACTTGAGCTTGTATTTAATGTAATTAAATAGTTTTGCCAAGAAAAAAACATAAAGCTATGTTAAACTTTATAATAGCTAAATAGATAAATAAACAGGTGAAAGATGTTAAAGGATATTTGCGCTATAATCGGGAAAAATTTAATAAAAGCATGTATGATTTGTGGGCAAATGACTAATTTAACCATACAGACCTTTAAAAGATTGCCTGAGGCTAATCCTAAAGAGGTTTTAAGACAAATGGCACTTCTTGGTGCTGATTCTTTGCCAATTGTCATGATGACAATTCTTTGTACGGGTATGGTAATTTCTGTACAGACTGCTAAAGAGTTTGTTCGCTTTGGTGCGGGTTCTTCTGTTGGCGGCATTGTTGCAATTGCTATGGCTAGAGAGTTGGTTCCTGTTCTTACAGGAGTCGTTGTCGCAGGTCGTATTGGTGCTGCTATTGCTGCAGAAATTGGCACTATGAAGGTTACGGAGCAAATAGATGCTTTAAAGGTTATGGCTGCAAATCCAATTAGTTATCTTGTGGCGCCTAGGTTTATTGCCATTGTACTCATGATGCCCGTTTTAGTTGTATTCTCAAATATAGTTGGCAATATTGGTGGTTGGATTGTGGCTCATTATTATGCTGGAATTAGCAGTATGAGTTACACGAATTCTATTAAAATGTTAGCTGAAATGTATGACGTTGTTGGTGGTATGATTAAAAGCTCTTTCTTTGGAGCTATAATTGCTATTGTAGGCTGCTATAAAGGTTTGAATGCTCCAAATGGTGCAGAGGGGGTTGGCTTAGCAACCACCGCTTCAGTTGTACTATCAATTATTCTGATTTTTATTGCCAATTATTTTTTGTCAATCGTTATATATATATAGGAGGTCATTATGCAGGATGTTCTAATAAAACTTCACCAGCTAAACGTGACCTTCGGGGAACGCAAAATACTGGATGATTTTGATCTAAATATACATAGAGGAGAAACCCTTGCTGTAATTGGTCCTTCTGGTGCGGGAAAAAGTACAATAATTAAGCTTTTAACCGGTTTATTAAAACCGAATTCAGGTTCTATAGAGATAATGGGCTCTAAAGTTGAGAATTTTAATGATAGCGAATGGGATGAGATACGCAAAAAGATGGGTGTAGTCTTCCAATATTCAGCGTTATTTGATTTTCTAACGGTTGGTGAGAATGTAGCTTTTGGTTTGAGAAGACATTTTAAGGTTACAGAAGAAGAAGTTACTCAAAGGGTTAGTGAACTACTTGGCATGGTGGGAATGCCTGGTACAGAAAAAATGCTTCCATCTGAATTATCCGGCGGTATGAAAAAACGTGTTGGTTTGGCTAGAGCATTGGCAATGCGACCGGAAGTTGTTTTTTATGATGAACCTACTTCTGGGTTGGATCCTGTGATGACAATGACAATTAGTCGTTTAATTCGTACAACTCAGGAACAGTTTGGCGTAACATCAATTTTAGTTACTCATGATATGGAATCAGCTTATGTGGCTGCGGACAGAATTGCAATGCTTTATAAAGGAAAGATTGCTGCGCTAGGTACAGTTGAGGAAATAAAGAATAGTAATAATCCTGTAGTAAAAGCATTTATAGAAGGTAGAGAGTTTAAGGAGGAGCAGTATGAGCAGTAATGAGGTTAAGGTTGGCGCCGTAACTCTTGGCGGTGCTGCACTTTTAGCTGGTATGATATCCTTTATGGGGGCTTTTTCCTTTGGAGAAAAAGGATATGATTTACGTATAGATTATCCACATGTTAGTGGTTTGATAAAGGGCAATGTAGTTCGTTACGCAGGTGTGCAAGTTGGTACTGTTAAGGCTATTAACATTGCTCCCGATAAAGTAGAGGTTGTTGCAAAAATTAATGATGGCATCAAGATTCCTGAAGGAGCAACCTTCTCTATTTCAGCAGATGGTATGATGAGTGAAAAGTTTGTTAGTATTGCTCCACCTACCAAGATTAGCGGAAGCTATATCGCAGAAGGAAGCTCTGTAAAAGGTGTTCCAGGTGGTGGTATGGATGAATTTTTTAACGCTTCTGGAGATCTAGTTAACAAAATGGAGAAAATTGCCGATGGCTTTGATGCTGTTTTTGGTGATAAAGAAGTGCAGGCGGCAATGCGTGATGGCTTTAAGAACATGAGCGAAATTAGTAAGCATATGAATGAGTTTACTAATGTTATGGCTCAAACTGCATTAGCTAACCAAAAAGATATTACCCAAATGGTTCAGCAAATGAATCTTCTAACTCAACATATGGAAAGCGTCATGGCTGGCATCGATAATAATGGTGCTACAGGACGGAATATTGCAGTTATGGCTGCTAATATGGCTGATGTGAGTAAGAGAATGGATACTATTGCCAAATCCTTAGAAAGTGTAGCTAAAGATCCTGAAACGGTAGAGTCTTTAAAGGGCACAATAATTAATCTAAAGAAAACAACTGATCATGCCAATAAAATTTTGGGAACAGTAGCTAATGCGGAGCTTACTGCTGATGTTGGCACTGCTGCGAAGGGTGGTGATTGGCGTAGCAACATGGGTGTTACGCTAAAACCAACGGACAGTAGCTACGTTTATCTTGGTGGCTACGATATTGGCGATAGAAACAAGTTTGATTTTATCTATGGTAAGCAAATGGGCGCTGCTAGTGCAAGCTTAGGCTCTATGCAAGGTGATTTTGGGGTTGGTTTTTCCTATGATTTTGGGAAAAGGGTAAAATTGTATTCTCAGGCGTATGATTTTGATGATGTGAAGATTCGTTTAGGCGGAGAATTAAAGCTTAACGATACAGTTTCTTTGTATGGAGAAAGCATGAACCTTAAAGGAAGCAAGAAAGATACCTACATGGGAATGCGCGCAAGATTTTAAAAAGTATGAGTATTCGTTTATACTGAATAAAGATGTATAACAAATTTTAATAAAAGTTTCTCAAATGTTTCAAATAAAGTTTGACTTTTGAGATGAAGAAATATATAATTTTTATAACTGACTGACTAGTCAGTTATGGAATGGAGGCTCGCAAATGTCTAAAAATAAATTGAGCAAAAGATTGATGATTTTAAGTGCAGCG
>JAKSOK010000061.1 GCA_024405615.1 Phascolarctobacterium sp. | reverse complement strand
TCATATCCTTCCGCTTCTTCCAAGAAGTGTAAGTCTTCTCTCTGTAGGTTTTCAATAAGTGCAATTTCAGCAATTTGTTGAGAAGTATATTCGCTCACAATAACAGGAACCTCTTTAAGTTGAGCTAATCTAGAAGCCCTCAATCTACGTTCGCCAGCAATAAGTAAGTATTTGTCATCTTCGGAAGGCGCAACTAACAAGGGCTGTAAGACACCAAATTGAGCAATAGATGCAGATAAATCGGCTAAAGCATCTTCATCAAAAGTTTTTCTAGGTTGATAGGGATTAGGAAAAATAGCTTCAACCGGAACTTTAATAACTTTAACCTCATTATTTACCTTTTTATCATCAATAATACCACAATCAGTATCTAAAATAGAAAATCCATCATCAACCATATTAATTCTCCTTATTTACTACCCAAGGGCTGTTTTTCAGGAGTACCTGCCTTACGGGGATACATGCCTGGAGTATTTTTAACTTTAAGAATCTTTACAATGGCTCTACCATCATTTAGATCTGGAAGTCTTACCTCTTCAGCGCTAATTAGCTTTCCACCTAAAATACTTACAGCTTTTTGGGCTTCTTGTATTTCATCTTGGTATTTACTACCCTTCAATGCTATAAACATACCATTTTTTTTGACTAAAGGCAAGCAATATTCAGATAAAACACTTAGTCTTGCTACAGCACGCGCAGTAACTATATTATACTTTTCTCTGTGCCGGGGATTTTTTCCTGCATCCTCAGCTCTTAAATGTTCACAAGTAATATCCTGTAAACCCAAAGCATCTATTACCCCTTGCAGAAATTTTAATCTTTTCCCTAAGGAATCAATCAATACCACCTTTAATTGAGGACAATAAATTTTTAAAGGAATGCCTGGAAAACCAGCACCAGTGCCAACATCCGCCAGCACCTGATTTTTGAAAAGCTTCTCATCATAAGCTAAAAGAGAATCAATAAAATGCTTTACTACGACCTCTTCCGGCTCCGTAATAGCCGTTAAGTTCATTACTTTGTTAGTTTCGATAAGCATTTCATAATACTTTTCAAACTGCTCTAGTTGAAGGGAGGTAAAGGATAAGCCAGCAGCTTCTCCTTTTGTTTTTAGAATGTCACTAATTGTCACTCTAATTCTTCCTTTCTGCTTTTAACTTCTAATGCAATCATTAAAACACTGATGTCAGCAGGAGATACCCCACTAATACGGGAGGCCTGTCCCAAGGATAAAGGTCTAACCGCCTCTAATTTTTCCGTCGCCTCCGCTGATAACTCTTTTATGGAACGGTAATCCATATCGGCAGGAAGCTTTTTATTTTCCAGTTTTAAGGCTTTTTCGACCTCTTGGCGTTGTTTATTAATATATCCTTCATATTTGGCGTGAATTTCTACCTGCTCAGCAACCTGTTCAGGCAATTCTGGTAAACCAAAAGCTTCTTTCAGCTTATCATAAGTTACTTCTTTACGCCGTAAAAGCTCCAAACAGCTTACTCCACTTTTAATAGTAGTGGTACCCATTGCTTGCAGCTTAGCATTATTATCTCCATTTGCACCTATGATTTGTTTTTCCAAATCATATAAGCTTCTTTCAATAAGAGAGTATTTCTCCTTGAAACGAGAATAGCGCTCATCATTAACCAATCCTATCGTTTTTCCCTTTTCAGTGAGACGTATATCGGCATTATCCTGTCTTAAAAGCAAACGATACTCTGCTCTAGAGGTCATCATACGATATGGTTCATTAGTACCCTTGGTAACAAGATCATCAATAAGTACCCCTATGTATGCCTCATCGCGTCTCAATACAAGAGCTTCTTTGCCTTGAATCAAAAGCATAGCATTAATTCCGGCCATCATGCCTTGCGCTGCAGCCTCTTCATAACCACTAGTACCATTAGCCTGTCCGGAGCTGAATAAGCCCTTAATTCTTTTATGCTCTAACGAAGCCTTTAGCTGTAAAGGATCCAGACAATCATAATCAATGGCATAACCGGCACGCATCATTTTGCAATGCTCTAAACCAGGAATAGTCTGCATAAAGGCTAATTGAACATGCGCCGGCAAAGCAGAACTCATTCCTTGAACATACATCTCATTGGTATTTAACCCTTCGGGTTCAATAAAGAGCTGATGCCGATCTTTATTAGCAAATCTTACGATTTTAGATTCGATGGAGGGACAATACCTAGGTCCAACCCCCTCTACCAAACCATTAAACATACCTGATAAGTGCAAATTATCCCTGACTATTTTATGGGTATCTTCATTAGTATAGGTCAACCAGCAGGGAACCTGCTCCCTGGTTTTTAATTCACTCATGAAAGAGAAATTTCTAACCTGTTCATCTCCTAGCTGGATTTCCATTTTGGAATAATCTAAACTACGAGCATCAACTCTGGCAGGAGTACCTGTTTTAAAGCGCATCAGCTTAATACCATTTTCTAAAAGCGATGCAGATAATTTATTAGCGCTTCTTAAACCATTAGGACCGCTTTCGTAATTAACCTGACCATAAACAATACGGCCTCTTAAGTAAGTACCGGTAGCTAAAATAACACATTTAGCTTCAAATACCTCTCCGGTTTCAGCCTCAACACCTACAATCTGGTCATTCTCTACCAGAATTTTATCAATCATCAATTGCTTCAAATCAAGATTCTCCTGATTCTCTACAATTTTCTTCATAAGAGTATGATAAAAAGGCTTGTCCTCTTGTCCCCTTAGAGCATGTACTGCGTATCCCTTACCGGTATTCAGCAAACGCATCTGAATACAAGCTATGTCCGCACTAATGCCCATCTGTCCACCCATAGCGTCCAGCTCTCTAACCAAATGTCCTTTAGCTGGTCCACCAATGGAAGGATTACAAGGCATTAAAGCCACATTATCAAGCGATAGAGTTGCTAAAAGAGTTTTTCCCCCCATACGAGCAGCCGCTAAAGCTGCTTCCACACCGGCATGTCCGGCACCTATAACAACTACATCATAAGAATCAGTAATATAACTCATAATATCTACCTAATAAAAATTTACTTTCCTACACAGAAGCGTGCAAAAATCTCATTTATTATTTCATCTTTAACCGTATCACCGGTAATTTCACCCAATAAATCTATAGCATTTCTAACATCAATAACTATACAATCGTAGGGTAAGGTATTTTCAACCGCCTCTAAAGCATCCTCAAGAGAAGTCTTAGCCTGGCGTAAAAGGTTTTCCTGGCGGGCATTTTGAATATAAATCCCATTACCCAAGGTCTTATCCTGACCAAATACATAATTCTTCAGCCAGCTAACAAAATCCTCTACTCCTGCTCCAGTTTTAGCGGATAAAGCTAGAACCCTTTCTGGTCCATATTTATCCTTTAGTTCCTGTAAAATCACCTTTTGAGCCAAATCAGATTTATTAAGAATAATTACAAAATCCTTGGCCATGGACATATCAAGAATAGCCATATCCTCCATCTCCAAGGATTTGCTGGCATCAAGTACGCAAATAACCAGTTCCGCCTGTTCCAAAAGCTTTCTGCTTCTTTCAACACCTATCCGCTCTACAAAATCTTCCGTATCCCGAATACCTGCAGTATCTGCCAATACCAAAGGAACACCATCAACTAAAAGCTGTTCTTCTATTACATCGCGAGTAGTACCGGCATACTCAGAAACGATGGCTCTTTCTTCTTTAAGAAGAGCGTTTAATAAGCTGGATTTACCAACGTTAGGTCTACCTACAATAGCAGTTTTCAAGCCTTCTCTTAATATTTTACCAGTCTGGGCATTATTAAGCAAATTATCCATAGCCTTAAGGGAAACATTTATATTTTTCTCAACCTGGCCATAGGTAACATCTTCAATATCTTCCTCCGGATAATCTATTACTGCTTCCAGATTTACTATAACATCAACCAATTCTTTACGAACTGCTCTTAATGCCTTGGCCAATTGTCCCTGTTGCTGTTGAACCGCTACCTTTAAGCCTAACTCGCTACGGGATTGAATAATATCCATAACAGCTTCTGCTTGTGTAAGATCTATCCTACCATTTAAAAAAGCTCTTTTAGTAAATTCTCCTGCTTCCGCAGGTCTAGCGCCTGCCTCATAGGTTAACTTGAGAATTTTCTTTAAGGATTGAATACCACCATGGCATTGTATTTCAACCACATCTTCAGCAGTATAGGAACGAGGTCCTTTCATATAAACTGTTAAAACTTCATCAACTAGAGAATTATCATAATCATAGACATGACCATAAACTAAGGTATGAGTAGGATAAGAAGCAAGAGCCTTGCCGGAAGCAGCTCTAAACAGCTTTTCTCCAATTTCCAGTGCTTTAGTACCACTAATACGAATAATACCTACAGCTCCCTCTCCTAAAGCTGAAGCAACAGCACTAATAGTGTCTTCCATAGTAACACCCCTCTCCTTTCCAAAGCTTTATTTAAAATATAAACCCAGTAAAAATTTTTACTGGGTTTAAAAGGATTATTTCTTCAGTTCAATTACTACATGGCGACAAGGCTCATCACCTTCACTAAGAGTAGTAACCTTACGGTCACTTTGTAAAGCCATGTGAATTATTTTTCTTTCATGAGGATTCATGGGTTCCAGAGCAACTCTTTCACCATTACGTTTTACCTTATCAGCCAGACGATGAGCCAGACGAGTTAAGGTTTCAATACGGCGATCACGATAATCCTCAACATCAATAATTACGCGAACTCTTTCACTGCTGTTTTTATTAGCTACCAGATTGGTCAGATATTGAAGAGAATCAAGAGTCTGACCATGTTTGCCAATCAAAATTCCCATATCATCGCCATGCAGCTTGAAGGTTACAGTACCATCATTTTTATTGATGAATTTTTCCATGACAACTTCAATCTTAATTGCGTTGAATACCTTTTGCAGGAATTCTTTAGCAGTATTAACAGCTTCATCATTTACTACATATTTACGAGCTTCCTTAGCAGGTTTTTCACCTTTTAAGGAATTCAGTGCATCGATAGCACCATCAACAGCATCTTCTTTAACCTTAGCTGCTTTTTTACCAATTTCTTCCTTAGCCTCGGATACCTTTTGAACTACAGCTTCCTTAGCTTCCTGAGTATCTTGTTCTACCTTTTCTTTAATATCAGCTACTTTTTTCTCAACTTCAGCAGTTGCTGCTGCTGCTACGGCTGCAAGGCTTTCTCCTAAATTTTCCATAGCCTTGTTGAGTTCGCCTTTTTCTTCTTCTACTGCTTCAGCAGGAGCTTCAACAGCAGCTTCCTTAACGGTAACTCTTACCTTGGCATCTTGACCAAAGAAACCTAAAAAACCTTTTTTTGCTTCTTGTAATACTTCAATTACTGCTTCTTCTTTAGTGATATTTAACTCTTGTAATGCTGCAGCTACTGCTTCTTCAACAGTTTTAGCAGTCTTTTCAACAAATGCCATTTTAAACTCTCCTACAAAAGAACACTCTTACTTGCCGGCAGCCTTATCCATCATGGACTGTTGAATAATTTGCATAATATTCATTACAACCCAATAAAGAACCAGGCCGGAGGGGAAATCAATACTGATGTAGCCAATAAAAATAGGCATCATCATAGTCATCATCTTCATTTGTGCAGCAGCTCCGCCACTGGGAGTAGTCTGCTTAGAAGTAATATAAGTGGTTAAAGCAGAAAGGATAGGTAAAATCAGGTAGGGCATAGCCGCACTAAAGCCGGAAGCCGCATTAACATCCTTAAAGCTTTTAGCAATATCCCAGATTAAGAAGGAGGAAGAACCAACATATTCAAAATCACGGATACCGTAAAAAATGCCGATCATAATGGGCATCTGAATAAGCAAGGGTAAACAACCGGATAAAGGATTAACGCCTTCACTCTTATAAAGATTAGCTAATTCCATATTCAGGCGTTCTTTATCATTCTTATACTTTTCCTTAATAGCTTCCATCTTAGGCTGGATAGCACTCATCGCCTTCATGGATTCAATCTGTTTCTTAGTAATAGGGTATAATAAAATCTTTACCGCAATGGTCATCAAAATAATAGCAAGACCATAGCTAGGCATACCTAAAGAACTGGTCATACCATAGAAAATACGCAGCGCTTGTTGAACAATGCTGCTAAGAAAATCCATCATAATATCACTCCTTGCGCACAATTACTGTGTTCTGGTTCTAATTACGGGACCGGATCATAGCCCCCGGGGTGAAAAGGATGACATTTCGCCAAACGTTTAATAGTTAACCAAGATCCCTTAACCCATCCCCACTTTTCTATAGCCTCTATGGCATAAACGGAACAGGTTGGGTAAAAACGACATTTAGGTCCAAATAAAGGCGAAATACTAACTTGGTAAAATCTTATACACAGAATTAATATCCTGCTCATTTTCTCATCCTTATTGCAGCAATGCTGCTCTTTTTACAAGTCTCAAGAAAACTTTTTCGTAAGTCTTAAAATCTGCTTTGACAATATTACGTCTAGCCATCCATATAATATGATAGCCCTTTTTTAGCTCTGCTCTATGCTGCCGGAAAACCTCTCGCATTAATCTTTTGACATGATTACGCACTACAGCGCAACCAAGCTTCTTTCCTACGGCACAACCAAGCTTCAATTCTTCTTCCTGTTGGGGTAAAACATACAAAACAGACATTCCATCCACATAGGAATGTCCTTTAGTATAAACAAACTGAAAGCTTCTCTTAGACTTTAAACGATTTTCTTTTTTAAATGGAAAAACTTTTTTTTGCATTAAATGCACTCCTGTCTGCAAGGAAAAAATAGGCCACTTACGCGGCCTATTTAAAAATCTTATGCAGACAATTTCTTTCTGCCTCTAGCACGTCTTCTTTTGAGAACTTGACGACCGCCCAAAGTTTTCATTCTTTCTCTGAAACCATGGGTTCTTTTTCTTCTGAGATTGTTAGGCTGAAAAGTACGTTTCATTCGATATTCCCTCCCTTATAAGCTAGTTTTTATCAAATTCTATGCTTCCGAATGTTGATAGCGTAAAATTATATTGGTTGCGGCGTAACCAGACTAGAAAACCGCTTGCTGTTAAAATATAATCTAGCAACGACGTCACTGAACTATGACATAAAATTTGACATAGATAGAGTAATGCGAGTATTACTAAATTATTATATTTGAAATTACTCAAAACGTCAAGTACTAAACCATCAAAATATTCTTTATGCTTATTCATTACCAGATTATTTTTATTTTTTTACAAAATTTTAGCCATATGTTTGCGAAGTTATCCACAGTCTGTTAAAATATAGAGTAGGTAGCTGTCCCTAAATTTCAAATTTTCAGGATTGCTTTGTATAGCCTTTTCTATAATAAAGCAATCTTTTACTATCTATAATACTATCTAAATCTACAAGAAAGGAAGACATCATGGACAATTACGATTTGGCCGAAATATGGTATAAATGCCAGGAAAAAATCAAAGAATCCTTTAGTGAAACAATCTATAAAACCTGGTTTCAACCAATTACTCCCATAGAAATAACCTCTGAATACTGCAAAGTTGAAGTAAAAACAGAATTTTTCAAACGGATCTTTGAAGAAAAATACGCTCCCATAATAAGGGGAATTTTATCTAATATTACAGGAAAAGACATAAAACTGATTATCGACATAGCTGAAAATATTAACATTAACACTAATGTAACGGAACCTGCCCTTCCTAATACCAGAAAAGAAGATAACCAACCTATTAATTTGTTCCCAACGGAAGCAGCCCCGATAGAAAGTAATCTTAATCCTAAATATCTCTTTGAAAACTTTGTCATCGGTAATTCTAACAGATTTGCTCACGCTGCAGCCTCCAAGGTTTCAGAAAATCCCGGCTATGCGTACAATCCACTCTTTATCTACGGTGGCTCCGGCTTAGGAAAAACTCATCTTATGCATGCAATCGGAAACCGGCTAAAACAAAATAATCCCGGCTTACAGGTCTTATATATTTCCAGTGAAAGCTTTACCAATGAAATCGTCGAAGCCATCTTTAAAAAGACCACCGAAAGCTTCCGACAAAAATATAGAAATATAGATTGTCTAATCATAGACGATATCCAGTTCCTAGAGGGAAAAGAGCAAACCCAGGTAGAATTCTTCCATACCTTTAATGCTCTTTATGAAGCAAATAAGCAAATTATTATCTCCAGTGATAGACCTCCCCAGGTAATTGAATACCTTGAGGACCGTCTCAGAACCCGTTTTGCCATGGGCCTGAAGGCTGATATCGAGCCTCCTGATCTTGAGACTCGTATGGCTATCATTCGCCAAAAAGCAGCTAGTGATAATGTAGAACTTCCCAATGAGGTAATAACCCTTATAGCTACCTCAATTACCGATAATATCCGTGAAATTGAAGGTACCTATACCAGCGTAATTGCTAAAACCGGACTAATGAATATTCCCCTTACCTTGGAAAATGTCAAAAAAATTCTTAGTGAAGATGGAGTAAACACCTCTAAAGCTCAAAGCATTACCATTGATGATATTGCTAATGCAGTAGCTAAATATTATGGAATTAACGTAAATGAGCTCTCAGGAAAGAAACGTACCCAGGCCATAGCAAATTCCAGACAAATAGCCATGTACCTCTGCAGAGAACTAGCAGATTTTACTTATCCTAAGATTGGAGCCTTTTTCGGTGGCAGAGATCATACAACTGTAATCCATGCCTTTGAAAAAATCAGCAAGTCTAGAAAAACCGATCAAAAGCTGCAACGCCAGCTTCAGGAAATCAGCAAGATTCTTAAACCTTAACTTATCCACAAAAATTGTTGATAAGTACGGGAAATACTGTTGATAACTAGGTAAAAATCCTTAATAACTTTTTACCTGTGAATTAGGTGGATTATATAAAAACCTTATCAACAGCCTTATAAACATGTGGAAAACCTTGTAGTATCTAGTTATTTCCCACTTTTCCACATTGTTCACATCTCTTACTACTACCCCTACTACGTTTTCTTATTATATTCATGTATAGATAAAAAGGAGCCTGTATATAAATGATTATTTCCTGCAATACTTCAGAGTTAAATAAAGCCTTACAAACCATTCAAAGAGCTATAAGCAGTAAACCTAGTACTCCTATATTTTCCGGAGCACATTTAATTGCCAAGAACAACACCCTAGAGCTTCAAGCCATGGATATGAATATTGCAATCTCTGCTAAAATAGAAGCCATGATTTCTGAAGAGGGCAATATCGTAGTTTCAGCTAAAAAATTTTCTGAATTAATCAGAAGATTAGATCAGGAAAGCATTTCCATTAGTCAAGATAAAGAAAAAAATCTTCTAGTTGTTATTGCCGGTAAATCCGAATATAAACTTCCTTTAATGAACGAAGAAGATTATCCTAAATTCCCTGATTTCGTAGCAGAGAAAACTATTTCCATTGAGGAAGAAAAAATAAGTGATCTAATTAAGAAAACTATTTT
>JAKSOK010000060.1 GCA_024405615.1 Phascolarctobacterium sp. | reverse complement strand
CTCTCCAGAGACGTGTCAACATACGGTCCTTACAATAATTGCACCTGAAATATTTAATCCTTCGGTAGATTCAAAAAGAACCTTCTCCCGTACATATCTTCCACGCTTATTTAATTTTTACTATTATATCATAATTTTTTTCTATTTCAATGTTTTCCTTTAATGTATACATTATATTTATAAATTAGGTATATTGAAAAAAGAAACAGCAACATTAATCAATAGCATAAACTATTCTCAATATTGCTGTTTCACTTGTATTCCATTAGGTCGCTACTAGTTTTTTTACTTCAAGGTTGGAAAATCTTTTGCAGTTCTTTGTTATCGTTTGTCAAGCTTAAAGCCAACATCAGCTTTAAGCGAGCCTTTTGTCCGCTCAGTTCACCAGCTAAAATTATCTTACTAGCTTTCATAGAATTAGCACTGCCCTCATAGCTATAAACCGGAGCTACGCGTCCGCTATACACACGAGTTGCTAAAACTACAGGAATTCCTTTAGCTGCAACATATTCAATACCCGCTTTAACCGGCAAAGGAACATTACCACAGCCAAGAGCCTCAACAACTAATCCTTTAATAGGTTTATCAGCTAAGCATTTAAAGAGAAATTCGTCCATGCCCGCATAGCTTTTCAAAAGATATACATCTTCTGTAAGTGCCTCGGGTTGTAGCTTTTGTAGATTCATGGGTTGTCTTCTAAAGACTACCATATCCTCGTAGACATGACCAATAGGTCCCCACCCAGGAGAAGCAAAGGTTGCACAGGACGTAGAATGAGTTTTTGTCACCTCAGTTGCTGCATGAATCTCATCGTCCATAACCAGTAATGCACCTTTACCACAAGCTTCAGGGCTAGCAGCCACCTTAACAGCAGCTAAAATATTCGCAGGACCATCATAGCCCATATCAGTCGCTCCACGCATTGCACCGCAAATGCAAACTGGTTTATTTGTCTTGCATACTAAGCCTAACATATAGGCAGTTTCTTCTATAGTATCCGTACCATGAGTAACAACGACACCAGCTACCTCTTGACGCAGACAAAATTCATCTGCCATATGGGCAATTTCGAACATCATCTGAGGAGTCATATAGCCGCTAGGCACATTGGAATATTCAACCACCTCAACCTCAGCAACATCCTTCAAAGGCGGTACAGCCTTAATCAAATCTTCACCACTAACAGCAGGCACCAACCCATCTACTACTGGGTCATATTTCATGGCAATAGTTCCACCAGTAGTTATAATAACAACTGTGTTCATTGTATTGACCTCCCAAATATCTAATAAATTAAACTCTATCTTCTACTATACATGGGCTTTAATCTTTGCTCCATAGGTAGTTTTTCCTCAGCTGCAGCAAGAATTGCTTGTTCATACAGGCTCTTTTGAGAACTGCATACCTCATTTTTATTGCGCACACGACGATAATTTCCATTAGTTTGCATCATGTGTGCACCTACATTATCCTGTAAATACAGGTCTAACAAACCCTTAATACGTCTAATATGTGCTTCGGTTTCTATGGGGAAGAACAGTTCTACGCGATCATTCAGGTTACGAGGCATCCAGTCTGCACTAGAGCAATAAAGTTGTTCTTCGCCGCCATTGGCAAACCAGAAAATGCGGCTATGCTCCAGTTGGCGACCAACAATACTACGCACCGTAATATTTTCACTAATACCAGGAATGCCTACTCTTACACCACAAATACCGCGAACAATCAAGTCAATCTGCACACCAGCAGCAGAAGCTTCATAGAGCTTATGGATGACCGGTTGATCGATAAGGGAGTTCATTTTAGCAATAATATGACCTTCCTTACCTGCTTTAACCATAGCAATTTCATTGTCAATAAGACTATAAATTTTCTCTCGTAAACCTAAAGGTGCCATAACCAGCTTATTCCAAACTGGTGGTTCACTATAACCGGACAATAGATTGAAGAAGGCAGAAGCATCACTGCCAAACTGGTCATTGGCGGTCATCAAGCCAAGGTCTGTATATAGTTTAGCAGTGCTATCATTATAGTTACCAGTACCGAAATGACAATAGCGTTTAATACCATTAGGACCTTTACGTACTACAAGAATAATCTTAGCATGAGTTTTTAAACCTACTAAACCATAAATAACGTGGCAACCGGCTTGCTCTAGACGACGAGCCCAAATGATATTATTTTCTTCATCAAAGCGAGCCTTCAGTTCTACTAGTACAGTAACCTGTTTACCATTTTCAGCAGCCTTAGCTAAAGCTGCAACGATGGGAGAGTTACCAGATACGCGATATAAAGTTTGCTTAATAGCCAAAACCTTAGGATCCTCGGCAGCCTCACTAACAAAGCGTACAACCGGATCAAAGCTTTCATAAGGATGGTGTAAAAGAATATCGTGCTCCTTGATGGTTTCGAACAAATTAGCTCCTTCAGGCAGCTCTGCTGGACGTTGAGGTACAAAGGGCTCATGGAGCCAAGGCCACATTCCCTGAAGGCCAGTAAATTTAAAGAAGCAAGTTAAATCTAAAGGACCATTAACCTCATAAACTTCTGTATCACCTACATCAAGATTGTGGCAAAGGAATTTGCGAATGCGGTTGTTATTGGTTTTGAACATTTCCAAACGCACAGCAGCACCACGTTTACGTTTACGCAGAGATTTTTCAACCTCTTTCAGCAAGTCAATTGCATCCTCTTCTTCTAAATCAAGGTCACTATCGCGAGTTACACGGAAAGGAACCGCATCAACAATTTCACAACCATTAAACAGAGAGGCTGCATGTTGTGCAATAATATCTTCTAGAAACACGAAGGTTCTATTGCCTTCAGTAGGAACTTCCGTTATACGGTCCAACACAGATGGAACCTGCACGATTCCTGTACTTTGCTCACCATCCTGTTTAATTAAATCCACAGCAAGATTCAATGTTTTATTAGCTAAGAAAGGAAATGGTCTAGAAGCATCTACTGCCATGGGGGTAAGGGTTGGATAAACATTTTCACGATAAAATTCTTCAATCCATTGTTTTCCTACTTCGCTGAGCTCTTCTATTTTACGGAAGCGAAGGCCAACAGCCTCCATTTCAGTTACAAGATTGCCAAGATATTTGTACTGATTCTTTACCTGGTCATGCGCAGCTTCTGCAATAGCATCCAATTGCTCTTGAGCAGTCATACCTGCTGCATCGCGTTTTTCAGTTCTGCTTTCTACACTATCCCAAAGGCCAGCAACACGAACCATGAAAAACTCATCTAAGTTAGAGGCAGCAATGGCAATAAATTTAAGACGCTCCAACAAAGGCGTATCCTTAACCATGGACTCTTTTAAAACTCGCAGGTTAAATTTTAGCCAACTCAATTCGCGGTTATAATAATATTCGGGTTTGTCTAAATCTAATACTTGTACTTGTTTCATAATCTATCCACTCTTTGTAATACAGGCTTCAAGCCAAAAACCTCTTCAAAGAATTCTGACTTGCGGTCGAAAGTCCAGTTTTCCAGAGATATATCCATTTTACTCAATACATTGATAACTAGTGTTTGCTCACTTATGCTTATTCTACAGTTTTTTATCTTTTGACAATAGCTGCGGTCTAAGGCATCTGCCATACGCAATATAGCTGCCAACTTAGCAACTGTTGCCAGGTCCTCACGGTTAACCTCCGGTGCTTTTTTACTAGTGTCAAATAGATCGTTGGCGTGATAATAAGCTGCTAAAGCTATCATTCGTTTATTTCTATCACTAAAGCCAATAATATCAGTATCCATAATCAACTGGTAGGTATACTGAGAATGACTACGTAGGCTAACAAATTTACCTAAATCGTGTAAAATTGCAGAGCCTTGCAATAATAAGCGCTCTTTTTCTCCTAAGCTATAGCGAGAAGCTATCTTATCAAAAATCAACAAAGCCAAACGCTCAACCTGCTCTACATGCTTTTTATCATAGCTATAACGACGACCTAGCATGTGGAAAATACTTATCAGTTCTTCTTCCCATTCCTGCTTTTGTTCTTTATTGGTAGCTAAACCAATGTGCAAAAGCTGCATGCCATCAATAAAATTATCCTCTGTAACAACTATTTCTTCAACAGGCAAGACGTCCAATAGACGTTCATACAAAAGGATAGTAGGCAGTACCAGTTCAGCAGCATTCTCAGGAATCTTGTACACGCTCATCAATTGAGGCAGATTAAGTTTTCGTACCTGACTAAAGAAGCTACGAAAGTCCTCAGCTTTAATGCGATGGACGCGACCGCTTACCTCTTGTTTCATCATATGCAGCAAGAGCTCCGTTTCAGTACCACTTAATACTAAGTAACGCGCCTTTTCATTTTGTAGTTCACGACGAACCGGTCCTATAGTGCTGGAAAGCAACTCTGTAAGTGCAGTATTAAAATGTACGCTTTCACGCTTATTGCGGTCAAAGCTTTCTTTGATACGAATAATACCAACGTGCAGGTTGTTCTGGTATTTAACTTTATTGTTATCAACCAAAGTAATACCCAAACCACCGGAAGAAATATCCATCATCAGCATGGCTCCATCCATACTGGTTATTTTTTCATTTTTCAAGGTATTACGAATGGAAACATATTTGGTGTAGATTTCCTGAGGCATATCCACCACATCTACCACTAGTCCAGTACGACTGTAAATCTGGTCTAGAAGGAAAATCTGGTTGCTAGCTTCACGTACAGCAGTAGTAGCTTGGAGTTTGTATTCATCCACGCCATACTCGTCCATAAGTCTTTTAAAACCAACGATAATTTCACAAATTTCGTTAACAAGATTAATCGGAATGACTTTGTTTTTGAAGGTCTCCTCACCTAAGCGCAAAGGTCTTTGGCAGGAATCTATAATCTTGATACGATTAAGACCATAATATTCGCTAATCTGCATACTCAGCTTCTCTGAGCCTAAATGGATTGCTGCAAAAGTAGTATGCATTTTTCTTTTCATGTTCTATCCCCCCATTTTATAAATAAGGATATATTGGCTTGTAATAATTTCTTCTATTTTTATTATAACACAAAACTTTGTGATAGATAAGCATTATTTTTAACTTTTAATCGTGCATGACCATTAGTCAAATTAAACTGCGTCACTCAATTATAAACATTTTAAAATTAATGTAAATTTTACAAAAAATTTACTGTACATCTACATAAGCTACAGTATATAATGGTAAAAGAATATAGTTACTGAGTAAAGGCATATTATTAATCTTAAACACCCCTTGTCAAGTATTTATGAGGTATATTTATGCAGAGAATAGCTATTATCGACATTGGTTCTAACTCCGCCCGACTTGTAATCTCACATATCTACAAAAATGGTGCCTACAACATGGTATACAATCAGAAGGAGTCCCTGCGTCTAGCCCACAAGGTTGACGGAAGCGGCTTGCTGACCGAGGAGGCCTTTTCCTCCATGCTGGAAACCATGCGCAATTTTGCCTATATGTGCACCTTGTATAAGGTTGATAAAACCATAGGTGTAGCAACAGCTGCTATCCGCAATGCCAACAACGGTGCAGAACTTATAGATTACATTGCTAAGGAGACCGGTATTAAGCTACATATTATTTCCGGTAATACCGAAGCTTATATCAGTTATTTAGGCGTAATCAACACCCTCAGCGTTAAAGATGGTATCATTTTTGACCTAGGCGGTGGTAGTACAGAGCTTATTCTTTTTAAAGATCGAAATATTGTCAATAGTGTTTCCCTTCCCTTTGGTGCTGTAAACACAACGGATATTTTCCACACAAAAAATGAAATGAAGGGCAACGTTTATAGCGATTTGCGCTTTTTCTTAGCAAGTCTTTTAGCTAACTATCCTTGGCTAAAGCAGGAAAACCTTCCTTTAATCGGCGTAGGTGGTACTGCACGTACTGTTGCCAAAATAATCCAAAGAGAGAAAAATTATCCTGCAACCAAACTACATAATTACGCATTTTCCGTACGTGTCTTCCGCAGCTTTTTCACTAAGCTCAGAAACACTAATTTTGAACAGCGTAAGAAAATTTCTGGCTTGAGCACAGAACGTAATGACATTATTTTAGCAGGTTGTGCTATTATCAGCTGTCTTTTAGATGCAACTAATGCACCAGAAATAATTACCTCCGGCTGTGGTTTGCGTGAAGGCTTATTCTATGACTATTACTATAAGCTGCACAATGAGCCTGTAGTTGCTGAAGATATCCTGCAAAAAAGCCGCGAAAATGTTCTTGGTTTAAATAGTGTTAATAAAAACCATGCTCGCAAGGTTAATGAGCTTGTCTTAAAGATTTTTGATTCCTGGTCCGAGCTCCACAAAGTAGGTCCGGAATACAAGCCTCTTTTAGAAACTGCAGCCTTACTGCACGACATCGGTATTTCCATCAACTTCTATAGTCATGCTCGCCATAGTGCTTACATGATCCTCAATGCCAAGCTTTTTGGTCTCACCCATGAAGAGCAGACCATCTGTGCTGCTATTGCTGGTTGGCACAACGGTGCTTCAAAAAATTATTTTCGTAGCAAATTCTATAAGGATATGGTGGATGAAGCCGGCTGGGAGATTATTACCAAGCTTGCTTGCATGCTAGCTATAGCTGAGAGTCTAGACTATACTGAAACAAATCAAGTTAACACCTTAATTCCCATTTATGAAAAACGCACTGCTAAGTTAATTATCGAAGCTAATGGGCCACTTAATGTTGAACTTCAACAATTGAGAACCCATTTGAAATGGTTTAAGAAAACCTTCAATGTACCCTTAGTTTTAGAAATTGATCAACAACTAATTAGTTAAAAAATAAGCGTGAGCTTCTCAATGAGAGGCCCACGCTTTTATTTTTTCTTTATTTATATAAGCTTTTTGAGTTTACGTACATGCAGTACTCGTAAAATACTAGCCACCATCATAACGCCTAAGGCAATCGCCATGGAGTCCGTAGCCGCCGTGATAAGAATCGTTACGCCCTGATCATAATTACTACCTATAATCATATTCATACCTTTATATAAGCCTAACCCAGGCACTAAAGGAATAACACCTGTCGCAATAAATATGGTAGCCGGCTCCTTGGCCACACGAGCAAAAAGTTCTGCAAATACTGATAACGCAACAGTAGCCGCAAAATTAGCGTAAAAAGAACTGTACTCCAGGTTAGTACCTAAATATTTATAGATACACCATCCTATAGCACCTACAAGGCCACACATAGCAAGCGTTCTCTTGGGCGCCTGAAACAGCACGCCAAAAGCAGCTGTAGCAATAAAAGAAAAAAAGAAATGCAAGAACATACTCATCTCCATAGCTGCCACCCCCAATGCCACCACATGACCAGAACGCCAGCTAAGCCGATGGTAATAGATAAGGCAAACATAACTGCTTCAGATACACGACAGTTACCAGAAATTAAATCGCCTGCCATATAATCTCTTAAGCCATTGGTAAAAGCTAAACCTGGTAAAAATGGCATCAAAGCGCCTACTGTAATTGCTTCCATAGTACACTGGCGACTCATAGCACAACAACCTAGAGCTGTGGCGCCAATAGCTGCTCCAGCCAAAACGTTTTCCCAAAAGGCACTGGGTCTATAGCCACCTAAAAGCTTCAGAACAACCATGGCTACACCACCCGTGATAAAGGCAGCAACAAAGTCGTGATCATTACCACCTAATACCTGTGCAAAGCAGGCAGAACTTACAGCAGAAGCAAAACATAGCAACCATTTATTGTAAGGAGGCTTTTCTTCAAGCATAGTATTGAGGTAGTCCATGGTAGCTTCATAGCCTTGACTCCAGGAACACAAATTATAGGTAAAATTATTAATTTTACTTAACACCGTTAAATTAACACTACGCGTACGAATGCGGCATACTAGGCTTTTCCCCTCACTGGTTTCATCGCCAAAAATTATAACCGTAGGAGTAACAAAAACGTTCAGATCATAAATACCAAAATGATAACAAAGCCTTGTCATGGAATCTTCTACGCGAGAGGTTTCCGCACCATTCTTTAAAAGCAGCTTACCTACGGCTAAGGCAAGATTCATAACTTGTTCTCTTGTTAAACTTTGTAGTCCACTGCAGCAATTATTCATAAAAACACCTTTATTTCAAGTAATAAGTTCACTTTTCAGCAAAAAGCTTCGCAACTTCCTGGCGAAATTCATTTGCTCCCCCCATGGATGGATGGCGTACGGCCTGTGCCTTCACGCCATAGCGAGCAAGCGTCGTAGCAGCTTTACCGCCTATGGCAATAATTTTCATGCCTGGCACTAATTCTAATAGCTGCTTAGCAAATTCAATGCCAGTATCTAATTCCTCTGTAGAAGGAGTTCTATTAGTTAATAATTTTCCCAGCTGATGGGGATGGAACGGGAAAATATTCCACAAAATTACATCAAAAGCAGCCAAACCATGAGTATTTAAAGCATTCCACACAACCGTATCCGTAGGTTCATTAAAGCCCTTAAGCTTTTGGGTACGGTTTAACAAAGGACTTTCAGGATTACTAGTGCGTTCATAGTTCCATTCTCCTAGAACGCTTTTAGGATCAACAGAAGGATGCTCCCCTAAAAGAATACGCTCAGAAGTGATGGCAATCCCACTAAAATGTCCACCTTGATAGCCTAACCCTTCAGCAATAAACAAATAATGGGCATTTTTACGTAGTTCCAGATACCTACGCAAATTAGCAACACGAATATCCAAGCCGCGTTGACCAATATCACAGGAGGTATCAAATTCACCCCAAGGATTAAAAACATTTTCTTTATGATAAGCCTGTAAATTTTTAATAAATTCTTCAATAGTCATTTTCACAATACCTCTAGCTTCATATTATAACAAAAAGCCTAAAGCAAAACAACACCTCATATATGCAAGTAAAAATAATGTATACACAACGTTAAAGTATTAACAATTTTGTTTTGAAGATATATAATAGTAGACATCATATTTTATTTTTATTTACTGAGGAGGATATATGATTTATTTAGGTATTTTATTGGTATGTATTACCCTTTACTTTTTAGTTAAGGGCTATGAAGCAAGAATGGTACTGGTTGCTTCCGGTATCATCATGTGTCTAGTAGGCACTTTCTCCCCGATGGGCGCACTCAACGCTTTCGCTAAAGGCATGAGTTCTGGTATGATTCCTTCTGCTTGCTCTGCAATGGGCTTTGCACTAACCATGCGTTTTACAGGCTGCGATAAGCACCTCATTAACTTCTTAGCAAAAGGTATTATGAAAATTCAATGGGCATTGGTTCCTGCAGTAGTATTTGCTACCTTTGCTGTTAACGTTGCACTTCCCTCTGCTGCTGGTACTGCTGCAGCTGCAGGCGCAATCTTCATTCCTATTATGATGGGTGCTGGCGTTCATCCCGCTTTAGCAGCAGCTGCTGTAAAATGCGGTACCTATGGCTCCATGCTGAATCCTGGTCTGGCACATAACCCCTTCGTAGCAAAAATCGCTGGTGTTGGTGTTATGGACGTAATTGCTTATCACTACAAAGCAAATCTGGTTTCTCTGTTAGTAGGTGCCGTTGCTATTACTGTTATCGGTTACATGATGAAAGAAGCTAAAGGCCACGT
>JAKSOK010000006.1 GCA_024405615.1 Phascolarctobacterium sp. | reverse complement strand
AATGAACACTCACGAGTATCAAAGTAAAGCCATTCTTAAAGAATTTGGCGTACCCGTTCCTCAAGGCGCTCCGGCCTTCTCCCCTGAAGAAGCTGCCCGTGTTGCTAAGGATTTACCGACTGCTATTAAAGTTGTTAAAGCACAAATTCATGCAGGTGGTCGTGGTAAAGCTGGCGGCGTAAAGCTTGCTAAAACAATTGAAGAAGTTAAACTTTATGCAACTGAACTTTTGGGCAAGATTTTGGTTACTCACCAAACTGGTCCTCAAGGTAAAGAAGTTCATCGTCTGTTAATTGAAGCAGGCAGCAATATTGAAAAGGAATATTATCTCAGCTTTGTAGTTGATCGTACTACCGCTCGCGTAGTAATGATGGGCTCCGAAGAGGGCGGTATGGATATTGAAGAAGTTGCAGCAACTAGACCGGAAAAGATTCTTAAAGAATACATCGATCCCGCTGTTGGCCTGCAATTGTTCCAAGCTCGTCGCATGGCTTATGCTATGAACTTTAAGCCTGAAGTTATCCAACAAGCGACTAATTTCATGATGAACCTGTATAAAGCTTTTGTAGCTAAGGATTGTTCCTTGGCAGAAATCAATCCTATGGTTGTAACCAAGGAAAACCAAGTTATCGCTTTGGATGCTAAGCTGAACTTTGATGATTCTGCACTGTTCCGTCATCAAGATATTCAAGCTTTGCGCGACCTGACTGAAGAAGATCCAAAAGAAGTTGCAGCTGGTAACATTGGCTTGTCCTATATCACCTTGGACGGCGACGTTGCATGCATGGTAAATGGCGCTGGTCTGGCTATGGCAACTGTTGATATCATTAAATATTTTGGCGGCGAACCTGCTAACTTCCTGGATGTTGGTGGCGACTCTACTGTAGCAAAGATTTCTGAAGCTTTCCGCATTATGCAATCTGATCCCAAGGTTAAGAGCATTTTTGTTAATATCTTCGGTGGTATTAATAAGTGCGACGTTATTGCTGGCGGTATCGTAGAAGCTGCTCGTCAAGTTGGCTTAAAGGTTCCTGTAGTAGTACGTCTGGATGGTACTAACTATGCTGAAGGTCGTCAAATTTTAGCAGAAGCTAAGCTGCCTAACGTTTACGTTGCAGCAAAAATGGACCAAGGTGCTGAACTTGTTGTTAAACTCGCTAAAGGCGAAGCTTGATGCTTACGGAGGAAATATAAATGAGTATTTTTGTTGGTAAAGATAGCAAAGTTCTTGTTCAAGGTATTACCGGTAAGCAAGCAACTTTCCATACTAAAATAATGATGGATTATGGCACCAACGTTGTTGCAGGTGTTAGCCCTGGACATGCTGGTGAAAAGGTTTTAGGCGTTCCCGTATTCAATTGTGTTAAAGATGCTGTAGAAGCAACTGGCGCTAACACTGCAATTCTGTACGTTCCCGCACGTTTTGCAGCTGATTCTATCATGGAAGATATTGACGCTGGTTTGGATTTCGTATGCTGCATTACCGAACATATCCCTGTTCAAGACATGGTTAAAGTTCGTCGTTACATGGAAGGCAAGAAGACCATTCTGCTTGGACCTAACTGCCCGGGTATCATCACCGTTGACGAATGCCGTCTTGGTTTACTGCCTACCTACATCTTCAAAAAAGGTCATATCGGCTTAGTAAGCCGCTCCGGAACCTTGACTTATGAAGCTGCTTATCAATTGACTTTGGCAGGTCTGGGCCAAACTACCGTTGTTGGTATCGGTGGCGACCCTGTTAAAGGTCTGGACTTCCTGGATTGCCTGAAAGCTTTCAATGATGACCCGGAAACTTTGGCTGTTATCATGATTGGCGAAATTGGCGGTACTGCTGAAGAAGAAGCTTCTAAGTGGATTAAAGCTAATATGAGCAAACCTGTTGTAGGCTTCATTGCTGGTCAACAAGCGCCTCCGGGCAAACGTATGGGCCATGCTGGTGCAATCATTTCCGGTGGCAAAGGTACTGCTGCAGACAAGATTAAAGCTATGAATGCTGCAGGCATCGAAGTTGCTGAAAACGTTGCTAAGATTGGCGAACTGGCAGTTAAGGTTCTTAAAGAAAACGGCCTGTACGACCAATGCCATACCTGCTAAAATAGTAATAGCTTAGCTATGAACATAAAAGGACTAGGGAAACCTAGTCCTTTTTTACTGCATCCCGCGGAAGAATGTAAATTTACACGCTTCCGCGGGATGCAGTGAGAAAAAACACAAGACAAACTTGACATAGTATGTTATAATATATGCTCGTGAGTATGAAAGATGATCGCTGGAGGACATAGGAGCCTCAAGAGGAAAGTCCGGGCTGCAGAGGGCAGGATGGCGGCTAATGACCGCCGAGGGTGACCTCAGGGCTAGTGCCACAGAAATGATGACCGCCGAAGTTATTCGGTAAGGGTGCAACGGTGCGGTAAGAGCGCACCAGCAGTCTGGTAACAGGCTGGCTAGGTAAACCCCATTCGCAGCAAGACCAAATAGGGGAGGGATGAAGTTGCCCGCTGACCTCCCGGGTTGCGTCGCTAGAGACTACGGGCGACCGTAGTAGTAGATAAATGATCGTCATCGCGCAAGCGAAACAGAACCCGGCTTAATGATTACTCATATTTTGCAAATTTGGCACTTGCAATTTTATTGTAAGTGCCTTTTTGTTAAGATGGAATTAATGAGATTAAGATATATTTATGTTGTGTAATTTTGCATGAGAAGCATGGTGATAAAGTGAAAAGTATTGCAATTGTTGTGCCTGTATTTAATGAGCAGGACAACCTTCATGAATTTCATAGACGTATAGTCGAAGTTATGGCTAAGGAGAACTATGCTTATAAGTTAGTCTTTGTAGATGATGGCTCTAGCGACAACAGCAGAGTTATGCTACGCAATCTTGTTGACGAAGATCAACATGTAGAAGCGTATTTCCTGTCCCGCAATTATGGACACCAACTAGCTTTAACCTGTGGCTTAGATAATGCTCAAGGAGATGCAGTAATTACCATGGATGGCGATTTGCAGCATCCACCTGAGTTGATTCCTGAGCTTCTTCGCTTATGGGAACAGGGCAATGAAATCGTGCAGACTAAGCGTATGGCTACTGAGGATGCAGGTTTTGTGAAAAATTTAACTTCTAGCTGGTATTATAAGTTGCTCAATACTTTGTCCAAGGTGGAAATTACCCCTGGTGGTTCTGATTTCCGTCTGATGGATAGATGTGCCGTGGACGCTTTGAAGCAATATCGTGAAAAAGCACGCTTTATTCGTGGTATGGTGAAAACCTTGGGCTTTAAAGATGCAACTCTGGAGTTTGTAGCGCCTCCTCGTTTTGCTGGTACTTCTAAATATAGCTTGAAGAAAATGCTTCATTTTGCCTTTGATGGTATAACTTCATTTTCTAATTTGCCTTTACGCTGGGCATTTTACGCAGGTGTTTTTTTCGGTTTTGCTAGTTTACTGCTCTTGTTCCATATTCTATATGTTACCTATATAACCGGTGATGCTGTATCAGGGTGGCCGACAATTATGTGTTGCATGCTGTTCTTAGGTGGCATCCAACTGATTGGTATTGGAATTTTGGGAGAATATATCGGAAGAATCTTCACTGAAGTTAAGAATAGACCGTTGTATATTGTGGGCAGACATTTAGAGAACAAAAAGAACTAATGTCCTGTAAAATACAGAATATGTGAGTGAATGTGCATAGGTATACAATATTATTAAACAGCTAATTAAGAATTGGTCTCATTTTGCGAAGGTCCAAAGGTTTACAACTGGGAAATAATATGCTATAATATTAACAAGTTATACGAGAAAGGGGAGAGTCCGTTGAACAAGAAAAGATTTCTGACAGCATTACTTACAGCTATGATGTTATCTGTTTCTGGTGTTGCTGGCGCTTCCTTTGAACGTGGTGACGATGGACAAGAAGTAATTGATATTCAAAAACGTCTTGCTGAATTGAACTATACTGTTAGTAACATTGATGGTAATTTTGGCCCCGAAACCGAAAAAGCTGTAAAGCAATTCCAACTAGATCGTGGTTTGGAATCCGATGGTGTTATTGGTCCTGCTACCTATAAAATTCTCATGAACAGAGAAATTCCGCCTAACCGTGGCGCTAGCATTGCACGTCGTATGATTAGAGTAGGTTATAGCGTTTTAGGCACACCTTATGTATTTGGTGGTACTACTCCTTATGGTTTCGATTGCTCTGGTTTCGTACAATATTGTGCTCGCAATGCAGGTTTAACCTTGCCCCGTATGGCCGATGAACAATATTATTTTGGTCGTAAGATTTCTATGAAGCAGCTGCGTGCTGGTGACCTGATTTTCTTTACTACCTACGAAGCAGGTGCTTCTCATGTAGGCATCTACATTGGCAATGGTAATTTTATCCATGCTGGTTGCAGTACTGGCGTAACCGTATCCTCTGCCTTCACTGGTTACTGGGGGGCAAGATATTACGGCGCTTGCAGAATTTTATAATCATAAATACAGCCTCAAGCTTAGCTTGGGGCTTTTTGTTTGTCATTTTTATTGCTTCTTACAGGACAGTTTACTGCAAATGACTCTTAATAAGGATTTGCTTTTGCTTGTAAAATGAGCTATAATAATACTATTAAAATGGATATTTATTGCTTGTTATTTGGTGCTACTATAAATGGAGGCAAAGCATGAGTGAAATTGTGATGGTAACAGGTGGTGCTCGTTCTGGTAAAAGTGAATTTGCTGAAAAATACGTGCTCCATTATTCTCAAAAATGTGATTATATTGCTACAGCAGAAATCTTAGACGAGGAAATGGCAGAACGCGTGCGTTTACACCGTGAACGTCGTGATGCTCGTTGGATTAACTATGAAGCTCCCTATCATGCAGAAGAAACTTTTGCTGCTTTGGGAGATGAAAGTAAGGCTGTACTTTTTGACTGCTTAACTATTTATATGTGTAACCTATTCTACGGCAAAGAAGCTCCTGAGGGGAGTTTTTTAGAACGCTGTGAGTTTGTATTTGGAGAAATCGATAAACTATTGGTAGCTGCTAAGGCTTGTGGTAAACGTGTGGTCTTTGTTACCAATGAAGTAGGTTCTGGTATTGTACCGGAAAACCAAATGGCACGTGAATATCGTGATTTAGCAGGTTGGGTTAATCAACGTGTAGCTGCTGCTGCGGATAAGGTGTTTTACTGCGTAGCTGGCCAAGCAGTTGATGTAAAGAAACTGGCCTTTAAATTTGAAGATGAGGAATAACAAAAAATGGAAGAAATAAAAATTCCGGCATTGGATCAGGAACTAGCGGCTAAGGTTAGAGCAGTTTTTAACGCTATGCCTAAGGCAGGTGCTAATCTTGGTAAGCTTGAAGATATGGCTGTGCAATATGCAGCTATGACTGGCAAGGCATTGCCGCAACAAATTAAAACTGCTACCATTCTTATGTGTGGCGACCATGGTATTGCTAAGTATGGCGTTAGCGCATTTCCCCAAGAGGTTACCAAGCAAATGATGGTTGGCTATTATCGTGGTACTGCAGGTGCTACAGTGTTGGCTAGACATGCGAAGGCGGATGTTTTCGTATGTGATATGGGTACAGCCTTCGACCAAAGCGAATTGCCAAATGTTCGTCAAATGAAGGTTGCCTGGGGTACCAATGATTTTACTCAAGGACCGGCTATGAGTTTAGAGCAGGCTGAGCTAGCTTTACATCGTGGCATGGAAATTGCTGATGAATGTATCGACAAGGGCTATAACTTATTAGTTACTGCGGAAATGGGTATTGCTAATACTACTTCCACCGCTGCTATTGCCAGTGCTTTCTTAGGCTTAGAACCACAACTGACTGTTGGTCGAGGGAGCGGTATCAATGATGCCCGTATGAAGATTAAACGTCAAGTTGTTACTGATGGTTTAGCGAAGAACAAACCTATTCTAGGGGATGGTCTGGATATTTTGCAAAAGGTGGGCGGCTATGATCATGCTGGTTTAGCAGGTATGATTATTGCGGGCGCCAAACGTCGTGTGCCTACTATGGTAGATGGTGTTAACGCTACAGCGGCAGCTTTAATTGCCTACGGTATTTATCCGGAGTGCAAAAATTATATGTTATGCTCTCATTTAAGTAGTGATATTTCCCACAAGAAGATGTTGGAGCTGTTAGAACTGACTCCTATAGTTGATGCAGGTATGCGTCTAGGCGAGGGGACTGGTGCTGCTTTGGCAATTCCTGTACTGCAAATGGCTATGGATTTATATAATAAACTGGGCAAGGTGAAATAATGTATCATTTTATTACATGCTTAGAATTTTTAACCAGATTACGTTTTTCCCAACGTACAGAATGGCATGATGATGATTTCAGCAGAAGCGTTCCTTATTTCCCGCTAGTGGGTTTAGTTATGGGCCTTTTTATGGGAGCTGTGAATTACGGTTTAGTATGGCTGAATACACCTACCTTTATGAGAGCGGTTTTACTGATTTTAGCAGAATTGGTTATTATTGGTGCTTTAATGTACGATGGTTTTATGGATACCAGTGACGGTGTTTTTAGTGCTCGTAATCGGGAACGTATGCTGGAAATCATGAAGGACAGCCATGTGGGCTCTAACGCGGTTATTGCTTTAGTGTGCCTCGTGCTACTGAAGGTTGCAGCCTATACCTGTCTTGATCCGTTAAAGCTTTCTTATGCTTTGGTGGCCGCTTTCGTAGCAACGCGCACCTATATGGTTTTATACATTGTTAATTATCCTTATGCCCGTAAAACTGGTATTGGCCATATGTTCAAGGCTTATGCTAAGCCCATTTATACCTATATTGCATTTGCTTTATGCTTAGCAATTGTCTTTGGCTGTGGTTTGCCTTATTTATACGTAGCGGCAGCAACATTTGTGGTTTGCCAATTTATTGCTCAGTTTTTAGTTAAGCAATTGGGCGGTTTAACTGGTGATACCTGGGGCTTTTTAACTGAATGTGGATTAGTAACCTATCTTATTTTGGGTGTATATATGTTGAAATAAGGAGAATAGGATGCATATAGAGGAGATTATTGGTAAGATTACCCCATTAAATGAAGAATGTGTAAATTTGGCACAGGCTCGTTTTGATGCATTAATTAAACCTGTTGGTAGTCTTGCTAAATTGGAGAAGATGACAACTTGCTACGCAGGTATTATCGGTAAGCATAAAAAGGATGAACTAGATTATCCGAAGAAGGCTTTACTGGTGTGGTGTGGCATTAAAGAAGCTGAGTCCGTTGAGAAAATCATGCGTGGTCAATGGCCAGTTAACGTGCTAACTGCTTCAGTTGGTGCTGATGTTCATCCGCTTTTAGTGGTTGCAGAAAATCTTAGTGAAGCTTTAGAAGAGGGCGCTAGTCTGGTGCAGGAATATGTTTCTGAGGAAGGCTATGGCTTATTAGGTTTTGGTTGCCTGGCGGATGCCAATGACACGATTGTGCAAGCTGCTATGGCAGGTGGTATGCTACAGGCGGCTGCTTTGAAGATTCCAGTGGTACTGGATGGTGTGGCTAGCTGTACTGCTGCCGCAAAGGCAATCCAGCTGGCTAGTAACGTGAAGGAATACTTAATTGCAGGCCATGTTTCTGCTGAGGCTGGTGCAGAAGAGCTACTGAACGAGTTAAATCTGGAAGCACCCTTACGCTTGAATATTCCTGATGGAGCAGGAGAGGGAGCAACGGTTTGCTTCAGTCTTTTTGACGCTGGTATCAAGTCTTACAAAGAAATGGAAACCTTTGAAGAAGCTGGCGTGCATGATGAAATGAAGGACTTTTCTCGTAAAGAGGAAAAGCAAGGCTCTCACTGGAAGCAGGAGTGCTAGTTTAGGAGAAATAAATGGGAAGAATTTATTTAATACGCCATGGTCAGACAGATAGCAATAGCGGAAAAATGTTCCAAGGGCAAATGAATACCCCTTTAAACATTAATGGTCTTGATCAGGCTAAGCAAATGGCTGAATATATGAAAGGAATCCATTTGGATGCAATTTACAGCAGTTCTCTGATGCGTGCGCGCATGACGGCTGCACCTTTAGCTATGGCTAAAAACATGGCTTATAGACCGATGGATTTACTTATGGAGACTAATTTTGGTGACTGGGAGGGTGTATCCTTCAAACAGTTGCATCAAGAGCATCCTGTAGAAATGATGACATTTTTAGAGAAGCCGGGTGACTTTGTGCCTCCTCATGGAGAAGGCTTTGCACATGCACAAAAAAGAGTTATTCAAGGCTTAGAGCAGATTTTAGCTAAAGAAGGTCACGATAAGGATATAGCTATCGTTGCTCATGGTGGTGTTATTCGCTTGATGCTGTGCTATTTCTTGGACATTCCTTTGAACAGTCTTTGGAAAATGGCTATTCGTAATGTATCTGTAAGTACAGTTTATGATTCTCAAGGTTACTTCATGGTGGAAAGCGTTAATGATGACCATTTCTTAAAGCAAGTAACTAGCCAAGGGTATATTAGTATTGTTTAATTTTGTACGCATTTAGCGGAAGCTGCTGATTTAGACACTTCATCCGCGGGAAGCAGTGTCTAAATTCTTATTATAGAAAATAATTTTGTATACAGGTATATACGTGTTGACAAAAGATAATTAGTAATCTATACTAGTATTGGTGTATCTCAGTGATCCAGTTAGGGTTTTAACAGCTTCTATCATAGTCAAGTGGCCTTGGTACTTAGTGGTAATATCTTAAATGAGTTCTATGGGGTAAAATTATATGATAGGAGAGTCAATCTAATGGAAGACAAAATGTTAACTTGTGTAGAATGCAACAACGAATTTGTATTCTCCGCTTCCGAACAAGAATTTTATGCTGAGAAGGGTTTCACCAATGAACCCAAACGTTGCCCGAAATGCCGTGCAGCTCGTAAACAACGCATGGGTATCCAAGCTCCCGAACGTCCTCAACGCGAAATGTTCCCCGCTGTTTGCGCAGAATGTGGTAAGGAAACTCAAGTTCCCTTCAAACCCTCTAACGATCGTCCCGTTTACTGCCGCGATTGCTTCAACGCTCGTAAAAACGGCTAATTGCTAGAAAGTACAGGTGTAGCTTATGGTTACACCTGTTTTTTTATTATTTACACAGTTCAGATAGTTATTTTATTCTTTTGACTTGAAGAATATTGCAATTTGTTGTAAAATAAGATTAATAATATTTACTATTAGTCGCTATATTTTGGAGGGATAAATATGAATAATGCAGCTAAGGCCGCAATGAATTTACAAGATAGCTTTCTGAACCATGTTAGAAAAGAAAATTTGGGCGTTGTCATCTATCTGATGAATGGTTTCCAAATTCGTGGTTTGGTTCGTGGCTTTGATAATTTTACCGTTATCATTGAAAACGAAGGGAAGCAACAATTAGTTTATAAGCATGCAATTTCCACTATTGCCCCTGCATCTAATATTACCATTATGCAGCCGGAGAAAAAGGATTAATTTAATAATTCAGGAAAACGGCGCTTAGGCGTTGTTTTTCTTTTTTAGGACGCTTAGAGTTTTGCTGGTAGAGTGTTTAAGGTGGTGCCGAGATGAGAAATTATTTAGCGTTATTTATGCAATATTTAACTGTAGAACTTGGCCTGTCGGTAAATACTCGTACTAGCTATGAACGTGATTTGAGGCTTTTGGCAAAAAGCTTAAAGCTGGAAAACGAAGATGGTCTGGCTAAGGTAAAACGTACCGAACTGATAAAGTATCTGGATCAGCTTAAGCAGGAACAAAAAGCTGCTGCTACTATTGCTCGTAAGTTGGCAGCGATTAAGGCTTATTATAGATTTTTGACGGATGAGGGCTACCTGGAAGTCAATCCTGCAGAGGCCATTGAGGCTGCTAATAAAGGTTTACATTTGCCTAAGGTATTGACGGTGGATGAGGTTGATCTACTATTAGACGAGCCTAATATAGGTACTCCCGAAGGCTATAGAGACAAAACTATGCTAGAGGTCTTATATGCTACAGGTATGCGTGTCTCGGAGCTAATATCCGTTCCTTTAGCTAATGTAAATTTACAGATGCAGTATATTATCGTTATGGGTAAAGGCTCTAAGGAACGTATGGTTCCTTTGGGTAAGACTGCAATTAAATATTTAGCCCATTATCTAGAGGTTATTCGTCCTAGCTTAGTTAAAGAAAATGCAAACATAAAGGAGTTGTTTGTCACCATGAAGGGCAAACCCATGACAAGACAGCGCTTTTATGTAATTATAAATTTATATGGTAAAACTGCGGGTATTAAGAAGAATATCACCCCTCACATGTTAAGACATTCCTTTGCGACCCATTTGTTGAACAATGGTACCGATTTACGTGTCGTACAGGAGCTATTAGGACATGCGGACATTTCTACCACGCAGATATATACCCATTTGGATGTGGAGCGTATTCGCGCCATTTATGAGAAAGCGCATCCCCGTGCTTAGAAATTGAGGAGAAATATGGCAAAAAAAACAAGAAGTGGTAAAAGTAGTTCTACAATTATCATGGCAGTTATTGGTGTATTGGCTTTTTTAGCAATTAGCTGTGGCCTGTTCTATGCTTCTGATAAGAGCAAGAAAGACGTTATTGATGGCGGTGAAAAGAATAAACAGGGTGTTAAGGTGGTTTCCTTAGCGGATGAATCCATTGAAGCACAAAGAATCCTGGACAATATCCTGCTGACGAAGAATAACTGGCAATTGGTAGAGAAAAAACATGGTGAAGAAGAGCTGGCGGTAGAAGGCTCTAAGAGTAAGGTTAAAATCCACCATCGTGATTTGGCGGTAGGTGTTCCTAGTGAAACTAGCCTCAATGGTGCAGGTGAATGGCTCAAAGAAAAAGCTGTAGCTAAAGGCTTGGTATTCATTAATGGTAGAGCGGATAAATATCGCGGCTACAATGCTTATCGCATGGAAGTAGGCATTAAAACAAAAGCTGGCGATGGTACAAGAAATTTCACCACCGATACTTTGTGGTTCTTCCATAATCTAAATCTGGTTAAGCAGGATAAGGATGTTAAAAAGATTCCTGATAAACCGGCTAAAGAGATTCGCAAATATAAAGGCAGATTGGCGATTATCATTGACGACTGCGGTACTGATACAGCTGCTCTGCGTACTTTGTTAAATACAGGTTTACCCTTTAGCTATGCAATTATTCCCTATAAAGAATATAGCAGTGATTGTTTAGAAATGATTAAGACCAAAGGCAAAGTGCCTATGCTGCATTTACCGATGGAGCCTATGGACAGAGCACAAATGTCTGAGGGCAAAAATAGCCTTCTGGTAAGTATGTCTAATGACCAAAAGAGCGCTTTGATTAAGAAAGCATTAGACAGTCTTCCTGGCGTTGTAGGCGTAAATAACCATCAGGGTTCTAAGGCGACTGCTGATAAAGCAACCATGGAACTGGTTATGAAAGAACTTAAAGCGAAGAAAATGTTCTTCGTGGATAGCAGAACTACTAGTACCTCTGTGGCCAAAGAAGTAGCTAAAGCAAATGGTGTGTTTACAGCTCGTAACGATATTTTCCTAGATAATAGTACGGATGTGGAAGCAATTCGTATGCAAATTTATAAAGCTATGGAAATGGCAGAAAAGCACGGTGATGCTGTAGCTATTTGTCATGCACGTCCCAATACTGCTCGTTGCTGGAAGCAATATCGTGATGAATTTGTAGAAACTGGCATTAATTTTGTTCCTATTACTGATCTTTTATACTAAATAAGGTCTGTCATATTTTTGACATAGTTATTTGGTATGATTTGTATATGTTAGGGATGTATTGGAGATTTTTTTATGAATTACGTTGAAGAAACAATTTCTAAATATGAGAAATATATAAATCCTGCTCAGGCTAAGCTGTTTAGATTTATGGGCTTGGGTAGTATTGAAGCCTCTGCAGAAGGCTGGACTATCACTGATAGTGAAGGCAGACAATTTACAGATTTTTTAGGTGGCTATGGTATGTTCGCTGTTGGTCATCGCAATCCTAAGGTTGTGGAAGCAGTAGAGCGTGAATTGCACGGTATGCCCATGTGTGGTAAAGTGCTTTTTAACAGACCTATGGCAGATTTGGCAGAAGCTTTAGCAGAAATTACTCCTGGTGATTTACAATACAGCTTCTTTGTAAATAGTGGTACAGAAGCAGTAGAAGGCTGCTTAAAAATGGCTCGCTTAGCTACTAAACGTACTAAGTTTGTAGCAGCAAAGGATGCTTTCCATGGAAAGACTATGGGTTCCCTAACTGCTACTGGCAGAGATTTGTATCGTCAACCCTTCCAACCTCTGCTGAATGGTTTTACCCATGTTCCCTTTGGTGATGCAGCGGCTTTAGAGGCAGTAGTGGACGAAGAGACTGCGGCTGTTATTTTAGAGCCGATTCAAGGTGAGGGTGGCATTATTGTTCCTCCTGCAGGCTATTTAAAGCAAGCTAAAGCTATTTGTGAAGCTAAGGGGGCATTATTAATTGCGGATGAGGTTCAAACTGGTATTGGTAGAACTGGTACCTGGTTCGGCTGCAACCATGATGGAGTAGCTCCTGACCTGATGGCTTGCGCTAAAGCTTTAGGCGGTGGTGTAATGCCTATCGGTGCTATTATCGGTTCTCCTAAAGCGTGGGAAGGCTTAATTGAAGCTCCTTTTCTGCATACTTCGACCTTTGGTGGTAACCAATTGGCTTGTGCAGCTGGTGTAGCTACTATTCAATACATTAAAGAAGAAAATCTCTTGGTACGTAGCTCCGAGGTTGGTGCTTATCTGAAGGCTGGTCTGCAAAAAATAGCTGAAGAATTCCCCTCTGTTATTAAAGAGGTTCGTGGCACAGGTATGATGCTGGGCATTGAACTGACTAAGGAAGGGGCTGGCGGCATGCTTATGAGCCTCATGATTGATAAAAATGTTATTGTTGCTTATACCTTGAATAACCCCAAGGTTATTCGTATGGAACCTCCTCTGATTGTGCCGAAAGAGGTTGTGGACGAGGTATTAGCTAAGTTCTATGATGCAGTAAAAATGACTGCGGACGTTATTGAAGATTTAGATTAAGGAGAAATGTAATGCCTTATGTAGAAGCAAAAACCACTATCAAGGGTAGTGGTAAGGAGATATTCGATATTGTAAAGGACATGGCTGGTTATCCTAGCTTTATGAAGGACGTAGTTAGCGTTGACATCTTAGAGGTGGGGGATAACTACGATGTATCCCATTGGGTTACTAATGCTGATGGTCGTCGTATCGTATGGACTGAACGTGACGACTTTTATCCTGAAGAACTGAAAATTGTTTATAAACAAACTGAAGGTGACCTGAAAAAAATGGAGGGCGCCTGGAATATCGTTCCCATGGGTGATGAGTGTGAAGTTACCTTGGGTGTAGACTTTGAATTTGGTATTCCCATGATTGCGGGTATGCTGAATCCTATATTGAAGAAAAAGGTTCGCGAAAACAGCGAGAACATGCTGAAGGCGATTAAAGAACAAATAGAAAAATAAGTAGATTAACTAAAATTTTATGTGCTAAAGAGGGAGGACTTACAGTTATGAAAACTGCAATGCTTATGGCAATGATGACCGCACTTTGCATGATGGTAGGCAAAGCTTTTGGCGGTAATGGTGGTATGCTTTACGCTCTGATTTTTGGTGTAGGCATGAATTTATATTATTACTGGTATAGTGATTCTATGGTGCTGAGCCATTATCATGCTCAAGAATGCTCTCGTAGCAGTGCACCTGAGTTATATTCCATGATTGAACGTTTATCTAAAAAGGCAGGCTTGCCTATGCCTAAGGTTTATAAAATTAATACCGATGTGCCTAATGCTTTTGCTACTGGTCGTAATCCGGAGCATGCTGTTGTAGCTGTAAATACAGGCTTAATCAACATGCTTTCTGATCAGGAGCTGGAAGGTGTACTGGCTCACGAAATTAGCCATATTAAACATCGTGATATTTTGACTAGTACCATTGCAGCTTGCATGGCTTCTGTAATTTCCTATTTAGCTCATGTTGCTCAATGGGCAATGATTCTGGGCGGTGGCCGTCGTGATGATGATCGTGGCAGCGGCTTTGGTGGTTTGTTTGCCATCATTTTAGCCCCTTTAGCGGCTTCTCTGATTCAAATGGCAATTTCTCGTTCTCGCGAATATGAAGCAGATAGATCTGCTGGTGAATTAACCCGTAATCCGGAAGGCTTAGCAGCTGCTTTACTGAAAATTGAAGCCTATGCTCATCGTCGTGTAATGCCTAATGCTAACGAGGCAACTGCGCATATGTTTATCATTAACCCCTTGGCTGGTGTGGACTTTAATTCTCTTTTCAGCACCCACCCGAAAACTGCTGATCGCGTAGCTCGTTTGCGTGAACAAGCTCGTTCCATGGGTAGATAATTAGTCTATTTATGAGGTGAAAATATGGCTATTGGATTGTTGACTGGTATTCTTGCTGGCAAAGTTGCCTATGACGCCATTACACATTTTATAGATTTCTGGAATAGTGACGAATATTTCCTCAAAGAATTTAAGGCGGTTCCCTTAACTCCGGTGAATGCACCTGAGCAGCACGCCATGGTAGAACGTTTGGCTCAAAGAGCAGAGGTGCCAGTTCCTAGACTATATGTTATTGATGATGAGTTTCCCAATGCTTTTGCGGTAGGACGTGACCCTGAGCATGCTGCTATCTGTGTTACTAAAGCGCTTATCTGTAACTTAACTTTAGAGGAGCAAGAGGGGATCCTGGGTCATGAAATGACTCATATTAAAAACAAGGATATTTTGGTGCTTACAGCAGCTGCCTTTATGAAGGATTTTGCAGTATCTGTGGTTCCTGGGGCTGTAATTAGCACTAAAGGAAACACTACTAAAACCAATAACAATAAGGTGGCTATTGCTGCTGTAACTATGTTGGGCACTTTAATTATGGGCTCTGTTTTAGAACAAGCTTTATCTAGAGATAGAGAATTTGCTGCCGACAAGGGGAGTGGAGAGCTTACTGGCGCTCCTGAAAAACTGGCGGAGGCTTTAGAAAAAATCGATCGTCTGACTACGAATATGGTCATGCGTGGTGCTAATGACAGAAATGCTCATTTGTTTTTAGTATGTCCAGCTGGCTTTAATTTTAAGGATATGTTTAATTCTCATCCACCTATTGAGGAGCGTGCTCGTCGTTTAAGAGAGCAGGCGAGAATAATGGGTAAAAATTTACAGTAAATAGCTTGACGATTTATCAGATATTTTTTATAATTAATTGATAACCCAATCAAAATTATTTAATAAAAAGGAGATTTTTATTATGGCAATTGAAAAAACTTTCATCCTGGTTAAACCCGACGGCGTTAAGAAAAACCTGATCGGCAACATCCTGTCTCGTTTTGAAGCTAAAGGCCTCAAAATCGTTGCTCTGAAAATGATCGTAGCTCCTAAAGAAGTTGCAGAAGTTCACTATGCAGAACACAAAGAAAAACCCTTCTTTGGTGAATTAGTTGACTTCATCACTTCTTCTCCTCTGGTTGCTGCTGTTATCGAAGGCGAAAACGCTATCAAAGCTGTTCGTCAACTGAATGGTGCTACCAATCCTCTGGAAGCTGTTCCTGGCTCCATCCGTGGTGACTATGCTCTGTCCATCGGCGAAAACATCGTTCACGGTTCCGATTCTCCGGAAGCTGCTGCTCGTGAAATCGCTAACTGGTTCAAACCCGAAGAAATCTGCTAATTTTTAGCTGACTAATTCCCCCATGTTGATATTGTATATGAGCATGGGGGATTTTTTACAAGGTGGTCTTTTCCAAGCCCCATACTTTAGGTAATAACCCGTTTGTTACTTAAAGTATGACTCTCACACCACAATTTTGTTATTTGCAGAAAGGATGATTAAAATGACAAAAGCTGCTGTTTATACTAGAACTGGCGATAAAGGAACTACTGGTTTATATACTGGTGAACGCGTTCCTAAACAAAGCCTGCGCGTTGAAGCTTATGGCACTATTGACGAAATTACCTCTGCTTTGGGCTTGGCTCGTGCTCTTGCTACTCGTCAAGATATTAAAGCTACCATTCTGTCCGTACAAAATACTTTGATGTCCGTTATGGCTGATGTTGCTAGCTTGAATCTGCCTCAACCTTATATTACTGATTATAACATTAAGCAAATCGAGCAAACCATTGACTCCTTCGATGCTAAACTTGAGCCTTTGACTCACTTCCTGCTGCCGGGTGATACCGTAGCTGCTGGTGCATTAGATATCGCTCGTACTACTACCCGTCGTGCAGAGCGTCAACTGTTGCGTTTGGCTGAAACCGAAGCTGTTAATCCTAATGTTCTGATTTATATCAACAGACTGAGCGACCTGTGCTTCATCCTTGGTCGTGTTGAAGCTGAAGTAGGTAATAAATAAGTTCTAAGGATAAGCACCTGTCTGGTAGCAGATGGGTGCTTTTTACTGAGTAATATTAGTAGAATTTACAGGCATTTTTACCGTTCTTAGCAGGAATATGGGTATGTATGTAGAATACTAAACAAGATAAAGTGTGACTGTTGTTACTAGTTGATTTTTTAGGAGGTAGCGCAATGGCAGAGAACAAATTTAAGCGTATAATTTTGAAGCTGAGCGGCGAAGCAATGGCAGGCTCCAAGGGCTTTGGTATTGATCCGGAAACTGTAATGAGCTTGGCTAAACAAATTAAGGAAGTCGTTGACCAAGGCCTGGAAGTAGGTATCGTTAATGGTGGCGGCAATATTTGGCGTGGCCTGAGCGGTAGCCGTAAAGGCATGAACCGTGCTACTGCCGATTACATGGGCATGTTGGCTACTGTTATTAACTCTTTAGCTTTGCAAGATGCTTTGGAGAGCGTTGGTGTTCCCAGCCGTGTACAAACTGCTATTGAAATGCGTCAAGTAGCAGAACCTTATATTCGCTTACGTGCTATTCGTCATATGGAACGTGCTAGAGTAGTAATTTTTGCTGCTGGCACTGGCAATCCGTATTTCTCTACTGATACTACTGCGGCATTGCGTGCAGCAGAAATTGAAGCAGACGCAATTCTCATGGCTAAGAAGGGTGTAGATGGCGTTTACGATTGCGATCCGAAACTGCATCCGGAAGCTAAGATGTTTACTAAACTGGATTACATTGAAGTAATTCAACGTCAACTGAATGTTATGGACTCCACTGCTATTAGCCTTTGCATGGATAACCATATTCCCATTGTTGTATTTAATATTGATAAACCGGGCAATATTCTTAAAGCTGCTACTGGCGAAGATATTGGTACCCTGGTAGGAGGTAAATAATTCATGGCAACTGTAAATGAAATCACCACTAATATGGAAAGCAAGATGCATAAATCCGTTGATGCATTGAAAGTGGATTTAGCTGCAATGCGTTCCGGTCGTGCTACTCCGGCTCTGTTGGATAGACTGACTGTTGACTACTATGGAACTCCCACCCCGATTCCTCAAGTAGCAAGCGTAACCGTTCCTGAACCTCGTGTTATTCTCATTAAACCCTGGGAAAAGAACATGGTTAAAGAAATCTGCAAGGCTATTCAAACCTCTGATTTAGGCTTGAATCCTAATACTGATGGTGTTTCCATCCGTTTGAACCTGCCTCAAATGACCGAAGATCGTCGTAAGGAAATGGTTAAGGTTGTTAAGAAAAAGGTTGAAGAATATCGCGTAATCGTTCGTAACCTGCGTCGTGATGCTAATGATGCAGTTAAGAAGATTGAAAAAGCTAAGGAAATCACTGAGGACGAGGCTAAGAAGGCACAAGATACCATTCAAAAGACCACTGACAAGCTGATGAAAGATGTTGATGCTGTTGGTGCTGCTAAAGAAAAAGAAGTAATGGAAATCTGATGATTAATGTGTTAGCTTTACCTTTAGAGGAAGGTGTTAAGCGCTTAGAGGCCTGTGGGATGGAATGCAAGTGCAAGGCTTTGCTTCCTCCGCGAGAAAGCCTTGAGGCCTACAATAATCTAGAGGTACGCAAATATATCGTTAGACAACAACAGTTGTCTGACAAGGAAATTGAAATCACATTTGTATTCCGATAAGGAAGGAGGTGCGAAAGAATGGCTATGAAAATTGATAAAGACAGCTGCGTTGGCTGCGGTACTTGTGCTGCTACCTGCCCTGTTGGTGCTCCTCAAGAAGTTGATGGTAAATATGAAATCAGTGAAGACTGCGTAGAATGCGGTGCTTGCGTAGGTGCTTGCCCTGTTGGCGCAATCCAATAATTATATTTACAAGGCTCAAAATCAAGAAGGCGGCCTCCATTTTAGGAGGCTCGCCCTTATTTTGTTTTTTACCAACTTATACTAAACATTAAATATTCATTTAAAATTATGCAATATTAAGTTATAATTTAATATTAATAATTAAAATGAGTAGAGTTTGGAAAGGTATGGCATGTTTAAGAATTTTTTTCAAAAAGCCCCTAATAATATTGTAGTTGATACTACAGACCTAGATATGAATAATATTCCTCAGCATATTGCTATTATCATGGATGGCAATGGGCGTTGGGCTAAAGCTCAGGGGAAGGTGCGCACCTATGGCCATAAGGCTGGTGCTGAAGTATTGAAAACAATCGTTAGAGCTGCTGACAAAATAGGTGTTAAGGTGTTAACCGTTTACGCTTTTTCTACGGAAAACTGGAAAAGGCCACTGGAAGAGGTTAATTTTATCATGGATCTGCTTTGTCTCTATCTGACGAAGGAAATAGATGAGTTTAATGCTAATAATGTACAAGTTCGTTTCATTGGTACTAGACAGGGTATGTCTGAAAAGGTGCTTGAGAAAATGGACTATGCGTTAGAAGCGACTAAAGATAATACAGGTATCATTCTCAATATTGCTGTTAACTATGGCAGCCAACTGGAAATAGTGGAGGCTGTACGCAAGATTGCAGCACAAGCTGCTGCAGGTGAAATTGTCGCAGCAGATATTGATGAAGCTACTATAGAGAATAATCTTTATACCGCAGGTCTGCCTGCACCGGATTTATTAATTAGACCTGGTGGAGATGTGCGTATTAGTAATTTCCTGCTGTGGCAAATCGCTTATGCAGAAATTTACTATACGAAAACCTATTGGCCTGATTTTAAGCCTGAGGACTTAGTTGATGCTATTCGCGTATTTCAGGGAAGAGAGCGTCGCTTTGGTGGCTTAAGTGATTAAAAGCCTTTAATCCAAGGATTAGAGAAGAGAGAAGGAAAATTACTTTATGTTAACTAGAATTATTACCGGTGTCATTGGCGCGCTGGTGGCAGTTGGTATTATTACTGTTGGTGGCATTTATTTCTCCATCGCAGTTACACTGTTAGGCCTTATTGGCTGGTGGGAATTCCGCAACATGGCTACCTCTAAAGGATATGATGTTTATCTATCTTCAGGAGTTGGCTCTTTAGGTCTTCTGACCATTGCTGGCATGGGCTATTACGTGGAAATGGAGTCAGTTTACGTCATGGCCTTTTTGACCATGGTTACAGCAATTTTTATCATTCTGATAACTATTGAAGGCTTGTGGAGACATTGCAATCGCGGTGATAATCATTGGGCTCCTAATACTGGCTTTAGTGCCTTTGCTATGCTTTACTGTGGTCTCTTAATGGCTCATGTTACCCTGTTACGTAGCTTTGATTATGGTCCTCATATCGACATGGGCTTTAGAGCCTTTGAGTATGGTGAATTGTGCTTATGGACTGCTTTAATCGGTACATGGGCTAGTGATACCTTTGCTTATTTTGTGGGTTGCGCCTTTGGCAAAACACCCTTCTGCAGTGTTAGCCCTAAAAAGAGCTTTGAGGGTGGCGTAGGTGGCTTTGTAGGCTGCTTTGTAGTAGTTCTTTTCCTGTGCATTATTGGTATTGGCGTACCTCTGTGGCAGGCTTGCATTATTGCTTTGAGTGTTGCGTTCTTTGCACCTTTGGGCGATTTAATTGAAAGCATCCTGAAGCGTAGCTTTGAGATTAAAGATAGTGGTAAGCTGTTCCCTGGCCATGGCGGAGTTTTAGATCGCTTTGATTCTTTGCTGTTTACTGCACCTATCGTTTACTATCTGCTGTTAGTTTTTAGTATTTTCTAAGCTTACTTGGGAGTAAAGTATGAGAAATATAAGTTTATTAGGTTCTACCGGTTCTATCGGCAAGCAAACTCTTGAGGTTGCTGCTGCGAATCCGGAGAAGATGCAAATAAAAGCGATTGTTGCTCATAAAAGTGATGAACTTTTAGAACAACAAATTAAAGCTTTTAATCCAGATATTGCTGTTTTGACAGATGAAGCTGCTGCAGCTCGTTTGTTAAAACGTTATCAAGGTAAAACAGAAATTTTAGCTGGCGAAGAAGGTTTACTGGCTGCTGCTACCTATAGCGGAGCAGATACAGTTTTAGCTTCCATGGTGGGCTATGCCGGTTTACGTCCTACCTTAGCGGCTATTGAATGTGGCAAGGACATTGCTCTAGCTAATAAAGAAACCTTAGTTGCAGCTGGTAGCATTGTCATGAAAGCTGTAGCTGATAAAGGTGTTAGCTTAACTCCTGTTGATAGCGAGCATAGCGCTATTTTCCAAAGCTTGCGTGGAGGCAGGGAAAATGAGGTTAAACGTCTCATCATTACTGCATCCGGTGGTCCTTTCCGTGGCTATAAACGCAGTCAATTGGAAAGTGTAACCTTGGCACAATGCTTAAAGCATCCCAACTGGAGTATGGGTAAAAAAATAACTGTGGATTCTTCTACTTTAGCTAATAAAGGTCTTGAAGTAATTGAAGCACATTGGCTTTTCAATATGCCTTACGAAAAGATTAGCGTTGTAGTTCATCCTCAAAGTGTAGTTCATAGTGCGGTAGAATTCTGCGATGGTAGTGTTATTGCTCAATTAGGTGAGCCAGATATGCGTCTGCCTATCCAATACGCCTTATCCTATCCGGAGCGTTATGATTGTGCTTTTGAACAACTGGACTTCATGAAGCACGGCACTTTAACTTTTGAGGAGCCTGATACAGAAGCCTTCCCATCCTTAAAAATTGCTGTGGAATGTGGTAAAGCTGGTGGTACCTTACCCTGTGCTTTTAATGCTGCTAATGAAGAAGCAGTTTATGCTTTTTTAGATGATAAAATTAAGTATTTAGACATTCCTTATATTACAGCTAAGGTTACTGAGGCTCACAAGTGTATTGCTCAACCAACTATTGAGGATATTGAACGTACTGATAGTGAAGCTCGTACCATGGCTAATGAACTTATTGCCAAATTATAATTACTTAAAATTTTAAGCAAATTCTTTAAATAAAAGGAATATGGGATTTTGGCTATAAGGACATCTAGTGACAACCCTAAATGGTATAATAATAGCTATAGATGTTATAGCTGTAGGATATTCTACAAGAAGGAGGTAGCATGCTAACAGTTTTAGCTGCAATTTTCGTTTTCGGTGTGCTGGTAACAGTGCACGAGTTTGGTCATTTTATAACTGCTAAAATGACAGGCATGCATGTTGAAGAGTTTGCTATAGGCTTCGGCCCCAAGCTTTATCAACAAAGAGAAGGGGAGACACTGTACACCCTTCGTGCAATTCCTTTGGGTGGTTTTAATAGAATTGCTGGCATGGATCCTGAGGATGAGGAAAATCCTGAGGGAGAGGATTCTACTGGTGAGCCTAAACCAGTCATTGAGAAAAGTAGATTATTTAATAACAGACCTATTCCTGCAAGAATGTTAGTTATTCTGGCAGGAGCTTTGATGAATTTTCTGTTGCCTATTTTCTTATTTACAGGCGTCTTCTGTGTTAAAGGAATGGATATGCCTTTAACGGATCCTGTAATAGGTCAGGCAATTCCTTTTATGGCTGCAGATAATGCAGGTATAAAGGCTGGAGATAAAATTTTAACTATCAACAACCAACCCATTGCAAAATGGAGTGACGTTCAGGCTGTATTGAAAAAGAACGGCATGAATGAGGCGACGGTTGTGGTTAATCGTGCTGGGGAAGAGAAAACCTTTAAAATGCAACCCCAGTTTAACAAGGAAATGAATAAACCAATGATTGGTATTTCTCCTAAAACTGAGCATAGAAATCTAGGCTTTGGAGAGGCTTTCCTTAATTCCTTTGTTTATGAAAAGTTTGTTATTACAAGCATGATTGTTGGACTATACCAGCTTATTACTGGTTCTGGTTCTGCTGATTTATCCGGTCCCATAGGTGTTGCTAAAATGGCTGGTGAGGTTGCCCAGGTTGGCATTGTACCTTTACTTAACTTTACCGCCTTTTTAAGTATAAACTTAGGTATTATTAATTTGCTGCCTTTGCCAGCTCTGGATGGCGGTCATTTTATACTTTTAGTTCTAGAGGCTATTCGTAGAAAGCCTTTAGGTGCTAAGGCTATGCAAAATATTCAGATGGTTGGTATTTGCATGATTTTGGCATTAACCTTGTTCTCAACCTTTAAGGACTTAACTAGATAATTACTAGTGACATACTCATTTTGTGAGGTGATAATAATGTTTGAACGTAGACAAACTCGTACCCTGCAGGTTGGTGGTGTACAGGTTGGCGGTACTGCTCCTATTTCCGTTCAGTCTATGACAAATACGCATACAGATGATGCAGAGGCTACTTTAGCCCAAATTAGGCAATTAGCTGATGCTGGCTGTGATATTATTCGTTGTGCAGTACCGGATATGGCTGCTGCAGAAGGCTTAAAACGAATTTGTAAGGAAAGTCCCATTCCTGTAATTGCGGATATCCATTTTGACTATAAACTTGCTTTAGCGGCTATTGAGGCGGGCGTAGATGCTTTGCGTCTTAACCCTGGCAATATCGGGGGCGAGGATAAAGTACGTGCTGTTGTAGAGGCTGCAAGAGTACGCAATATACCTATTCGCATCGGTGTTAATGCAGGTAGTCTTCCAAAGGATTTATTGGAGAAATATGGTCATCCAACTCCGGAGGCTTTAGTGGAGGCTGCTTGGCGTCATATCCGTATTTTAGAGGATATGGATTATAGAAATATTAAGATTTCGTTAAAATGCCATGATGTGCCTATGACTTTGGCTGCTTATAGATTAATGGCTAGTCAATGCGACTATCCTTTACATGTAGGCATTACTGAAGCTGGTACTGTAAATAGTGGTATTATTAAATCCGCTGTAGGCATTGGCACTTTATTAGCAGAGGGCATTGGTGATACTATTCGCGTATCCTTAACCGGTGATCCTGTTAATGAAGTTAAGGTTGCCTACGAGATTCTTAAATCTTTAGGCTTAAGAGCTTATGGGCCAACCTTGATTTCCTGTCCCACCTGTGGACGTACACGTATCAATTTGGAAAAGCTAGCGCTTGAGGTTGAGCGCCGTTTAGCCGACATTAAGGAAACTATTACTGTAGCATGCATGGGCTGCGTTGTTAATGGTCCTGGTGAGGCTAGGGAAGCAGATGTAGGCATTGCAGGTGGCATTGGCGAAGGTCTTGTTTTCCGCAAGGGCCAAATCGTACGTAAGGTTCCTGAAGACCAATTGGTTGAGGAATTATTTAAAGAAATAGAAACCATTTTAAGTGAGAGGAAGGAAAAGAAATAAATGCGTTTTACTAAATTATTTGCACCTACTTTACGTGAAGTTCCGGCTGAAGCCGAGGTTGTTAGCCAACAATTAATGCTGCGTGCAGGCTATATGCGTAAATCTGCAGCAGGTATGTATAGCTATTTGCCTTTAGCGTGGCGTGTTCTGAAGAAAATAGAGAACATCGTTCGTGAAGAAATGGACAACAGCGGCGCACAAGAAATTTTGATGCCCATTGTACAACCCGCAGAACTGTGGCAAGAAAGTGGTCGTTGGGATGTTTACGGCTTGGAAATGGTTCGCCTGAAGGATCGTCACAATCGTGAATTCTGCTTAGGACCTACCCACGAAGAAATGGTTACCAACCTGGTTCGTAACGATGTACGTTCCTATCGTCAATTACCTCTGAACTTATATCAAATTCAAAATAAATATCGTGATGAACGTCGTCCTCGCTTTGGCTTAATGCGTGGTCGTGAATTCATCATGAAGGACGCTTATTCCTTTGACCGTGATGAAGCTGGTCTGGATATTTCCTATAAGACTATGTATGATGCGTATAGCCGTGTGTTTGACCGTTGCGGTTTGATGTACCGTCCGGTAGAAGCTGATAGTGGTGCTATTGGTGGTAATGGCTCTCATGAATTTATGGTATTGGCTGAAAGCGGTGAAGCTGAAATCGCTTACTGCACCAGCTGTGATTATGCAGCTGACGTAGAAAAAGCAGAGCTGCATGTAGTTAAGGCTGAAAAAGAAGAAATGCAAGCAGTAGAGAAGGTTGTAACTCCTAACTGCAAGACCATTGCTGATGTATGCGCATTCCTTAACGCTCCTGTAGAAAAATCTGTTAAAGCAGTTGCTTTCCAATGCGAAAAAGGTTTAGTATTGTGCTTTGTTCGTGGCGACCATGAAGTTAACGAGATCAAGGTTGTTAATACCTTGGGTGTTAATGAAGTAGAAATGGCAGACGAAAGCCTTCTGGTAGCAGCTAATACCTGCGGTGGTTATATGGGTCCTGTTGGCATCGACCACAAGAAAGCTATTGTTATCTGTGACCAAAGCGTTATGGAAATGAGCAACTTCTGCTGTGGCGCTAACGAAGAAGGCTACCATCTGATTAATGTAAATCCTGGTCGTGATTTTACTCCTGACTATGTAGCAGATATTCGTCTGATCCAAGCCGGTGATCCTTGCCCTCATTGCGGTGGCGTTGTAGCTAAAGCTCGTGGCATTGAAGTTGGCCAAGTATTTAAACTGTACACTAAATATTCTAAAGCTATGCACTGTACCTTCTTGGACGAACAAGGTAAAGAACAACCTATGGTTATGGGTTGCTACGGTATTGGTGTTAGCCGTACCATGGCTGCTGCCATTGAACAAAATAACGATAAGGATGGCATTATTTGGCCTGTAGCTATTGCTCCTTACGAAGTATTGGTTGTACCTGTTAATATGAAGGACGAAGAATCTGTAGCAAAAGCAGAAGAAATCTATGCTGCTTTGAACAAAGCTGGTGTAGAAGCTGTAATTGATGATCGTAACGAACGTCCTGGTGTTAAAT
>JAKSOK010000059.1 GCA_024405615.1 Phascolarctobacterium sp. | reverse complement strand
GCTGCAGCCAATTGGAAGAAAAACGTGCAGTTGAATGTGGCTACTGGGCAACCTACCGCTACAATCCTGAACTGGTTAAGGAAGGCAAGAATCCGTTCAGTCTGGATAGCAAAGCTCCTACCGGCAACTTCCGTGAATTCCTTATGGGCGAAGTTCGTTTCAGCTCCCTGCAAAAACTGTTCCCCGAAACTGCAGAAGCTCTGTTCGAAAAGACCGAGCAAGATGCTATGGGTCGTTTAGCAGGCTATCAAAAACTGGCTAACCAACAATAATAGTTAAAGATTAAGTTTTGAGAAATCGCTTCTTTCGAGAGGCGATTTCTTTTTTGTTAGAAGAATAAAAACAGCCTCTGCTTTTTTAGCAGGGGCTGTTTTGTCGTTTAAAGATTTAAAAGTTTTTTAAAGTCTGGTAAATAATGACGGGATACAGGTATTTCCTTTTGAGAGCAATTTTCCAAAGTTAAGATAAAAGTATCATTAAACCAAGGAATTATTTCTCTGATTTTACTTATATTGACAATATATGACTTGTGTGTACGCAAAAAACCGTGATTTTTTAGCTTTTGCTCGATATCCTTTAGCGGAGTGTTGATCTCGAAATCTCCCTTGTTAGTAGAAATGATGATTTTTTGTAATTCTGCTCTTACTAGACTGATTTCTGTTTCAGGATTTAACAAAATCATTTTATCATTATACCAAATTGGCAACTTAAAGTTATCTTTCGGCTTGTTGCTAGTCATTTGCTTTTTGAGATTGCGGTAACGCATAATGGTAACGAGGATTCTTTCCGGAGTATAGGGCTTCAGAACATAGTCAAAGGCCTGTAAGTCGAAGGCTTGAACTGCAAACTGCCCATAACCAGTAGAGAAAACAATTTGGGGAGGATTAGGAATAGTGGAACGAATGATTTTGGCAATTTCTAAACCATTGATAAGCGGCATTTCTATATCTAGAAAAATCATATCAGCAGAATTGCTTTCTAAATATTCTAAAGCTTCCTGCCCAATAGAACATTCTGCTACAATTTCAACATCCTTAATATTAGCAAGAATGGAAGCTAATTCTTGTCTGGTTGGATATTCATCATCTACAATAATAGTTCTAATCATTATTCTCGGTCACCTCCTGGAAAGGAATTTTCATTATAACAATTGTGCCCTTATCAACACGGCTGAAAATTTTTAAATGGTTTTTGGGACCATAAAGTGCAATTAGGCGCTGGTTAACATTGGTTAAACCGATGGATTTCTTGGGAATAGAAGTGTCGAAAATATATTTTAATCTTTCGGGAGAAATGCCTAAACCATCATCCTGTACGGTTATGCGGTAATAACCTTTGCGTTTATCAATAGTGATAATTATCTGACCACCAGAAAGCTTTTGATAAAGACCATGACGAATGGCGTTTTCCACGATAGGCTGTAAAATAAGAGCTGGTACTTGGAACGGCTCTAAAACATTAATGTCGTAATCCACGCTAAGCCTATCCCCAAAGCGAGCCTGCTCCAAATGAATGTAAGCATTTATATGTTGCAACTCATTACGGATGGAAATCATAGTATTAGCATCGGTTAAGTTGTTGCGATAATAACTAGCTAAATCGTTAATAAGAGCTTTAGCAGTCTGAGGTTGGGAGGAACAATAAAAACTAATGGTGCTGAGAGCATTAAAGAGAAAATGAGGATTGATTTGAGACTGCAGCGCCTTTATCTCTGCCTTATCATAAAGCTCTGCTTTTTCTTTTATGCCATGTACAGTTATCTGGTTAGTAATCATGGTGCCAATGCCCTTAGCTAAGGTTTCCTCAAAGGGTGTCAGGTCCGGATTAAGAATATGTCCACAGCAGAAATAGCCTACATGGTGCTTGTCATTGTATATAGGAATATGAATATAGGAACGGATAACATCCAGGTCCTTGGTGTCCATCTTAAAGGAATATTTAAACAGCCTGAAAAAGTCGCTTTCTAAAAAGGATAGGAAGGGCTTTTCCGTCCTATAGGAGGCAAAGCCTAAAATCTCGTTTAGAGAGGTTATTGCCACAAAGTCAAAGGTTTCTGCTTCCTTGAGAATAAGATTTACGGTTTCTGTGGCCGTGGTAGCATTTAAGCCGCTTTGCACCAGGGACATAGAGCTATTGGTGATTTGCATGGCTGTTTTAGCGCTAATGCCTTCAATTTTATCCTGCTGATTGTAAAAGTCTTCCAATGTATCAAGAAAGGCTGCTATGCCTAAGGAGTAGCTGAAGACCATGGGGAAGAGGGCGTCCTCCATAACGTAGCCATCTAGAAGATTGACAGTGCCAAAGGCAATGTTGATGCAAAGATATATTGCGGTAAAAATAAAGCCTACCATGAAGGCATTGGAAAAGATGAAATTTTGTCTTTGCAGCCAAGCTGCTAAACAACCGCTGGCAAGGCCAAAGGCAACCATAAGAGGATAATGGTAGGTAGCAAAGGCTACAGGCATGAAGGCATAGGCTATGGCAGAACTAAGAAGGCTCGTGCCTAGACCGACCACAGGACCACCAATAAGACCAGCAGCTACAGTCATGACCAAATGGTTATTTAGAAAATATGCAGGCATTTCTGTTCCTACCCAGATGTCCACTAAAGCCATGGCAGAGAACATGCCTATGAGCAAGATTCGACTGCGGCGTCTTTCTTTAAGGGTAGTAAGAGCCTTTCTAATTAAGGAAGTACGGCAAAGGAGACTAAAGAAAATTAGCATCAGGAAAATTCTTGCACAAAGACCAATGATGATATTGTACCAAACCATAGAAAACATCTCCTTTCCCTTACAGTTTAACTAAAGGCAAACCATAGAAAAGCTACAATTATCCACAATATTATTTTATCACAAATCTAGAAAGATAATAATAACTTTTTTTAAAATGCTCAAAATAGCTTCTAAGCTACAGTTTTTGGCAAAAATAGTGCAAAAAAAGGGCTGTCCTTATGTGGACAGCCAAAGCAATATGGAGAGTTGATTGGAGCTTTATCTGTTTTTTGCCCAATTGAGAATGCGTCGAGAAGAAATATTTTTAGTTCTTTCTTTAGCCTTTGCTAAAACTAAATCTGTTTGCACAATCATTCTTTTATGAGTGCCGTAACCGATTTCTCCTTGTTCGTCCCAAGCTTTAATGTCAAGAGTTACCTCCTGGGCAGTGATTTCTACAATTTTTACATGTACGGTTACGGTCATACCTACGCTGGTAGGAGCGGTATGGGTAAAATTAATAGAGGTACCAATGCTTGCATAATCCTCAGGAAGATAGGGATCAATAGCATCGACAGAAGCATCGATTGCCCAGTGTAATAGTTTAGGAGAGGCAAGTAATTCTCGGAATGGGGTTATGTATTTACTAGAAGCATCTGTATCTTTAACAGTATTTTGTACAATAGCATTTTGACCACAGGATAAATAGTCGTTGAGATTAATCATAATAAACTCCTTTCATGCGCCGCTGATATACGCAACTAATAGTTTTAGAAATATCGTAAATATATATAAACACTGGAAACTGCAAGCGATAAAAGCATGATGGGGAAGCAGACTATAAAGAACTGCATAAAGGATATTTTATAGCCCTCTTTATTGGCTTCGGACATGATGATAACATTCGGTGAAGCTCCGATAAGAGTTCCGTTTCCTCCAAAGCAGGCACCTAAGGCTAAGGACCACCACAAATAGTCTGCATTAATGCCTAGCATTTTTTGCATATCCATAATTAAAGGAATCATGGTAGCCGTAAATGGTATATTATCTACAAATGCGGATGCCACACCAGACAGAATCAGGATTAAAAAGGTTAGTATCTTTAGATCTCCGTCTACAAGTTTAATGCCTTCTTCTGCAATCATTTTTATAACGCCAGTTTTTTCCAAACCACCTACCAAAATGAACAAACCCGTGAAAAACATTAATGTATCCAATTCAATACTTTTAAACGCTTCTTCTGGATTAATGTTGCAGACCATGATGGCGATTATGGCTCCGGTCATGGCGACCGTTGCAGATTGCAAATGAAAATAACCATGGATGACGAATCCTATAATGGTAAAGAACAATACTGTTAAGGAGCGTTTAAGGGCCTTTTTATCACGAATAGCAGACGCAATATTAATACGAGCGATTTCTTTTTCATTTAACGGTGTAGTGTTTAAACTGTTTCGATAAATCATAAGCACTGCTAGGATGGTGATGACTATAACAATCACAACTATAGGCGCTAGATTCATCAGGAAACTGTTAAAATCTAATTTGGATGCAGAGCCTATCATAACATTAGGCGGGTTGCCAATCATGAGGGCGGTTCCTCCCACATTTGCTAAAAGCACCTCTGTAATAAGAAAAGGAATCGGAGTGCAGCGAATCATTCGACAGATAGATAAAGTCATGGGAGCCATCAGCAGAGCTGCTGTAACGCTATCTATAAGAGCTGCCCCAATGCCTGTTATTAGAGCTAAAAGGATAAGTAACTGCTTTCCCTGTCCCTTACTTTTCTTAACTGCCCAAAGGGCCATGGCTTCAAAGAAGCCTGTGTCTCTTACTATAGCAATTAGTACCATCATACCAGCTAGAAGACCCAGTGTATTGAAATCTACGAATTCCTTTAAGGCTAAATCTTGGGTAAGAATGCCAGCATAAATCATTAATCCACCGCCCACAAGGGCGCAAAGCGTTCGTGAGATTTTTTCTGAAACTATGGCTAGATAGGTAGCTAAGAAGATAGAAACAGAAATTCCGAAGTCAGTCATAAATCTTCCTCCTTGTAAGATAAGCATAAAGGTAGTCTTCCTTAGGTCATCCTAAGGTTTTGGTATCTTTATGTGGAGATATCTTATCATAATAATGAAAGAAAGCTTATAAAAAAAACCAAGATACAGAAATATATCAGTATCCTTCTGTGCAGTGGTAAAATTACTATTTAAAGGTGTTTTTTTGTAACTAAAAACTCTATTTTATACCATATAATAGTATGGCAAAAATCTTAATCCGCTATTTTGCATCATAATACGAGATTTCTGCATCTTAGAGAAAAAATAAAGTGACTTGCTAAAGTGATGTTATAATGGTACCAAGTAATAAAGCTGAGTTTAAGCACCAGCTATTATTAAATAGACACGGGCCTGTAGACTTATCGAAGAACAATATTTTGCGAAAACAAAAGGAGGTATGTGTTATGAAAATGAAAGTTGCTGCAATCCAAATGAACTGCGAACTGTGCAATGTGGATGCTAATCTGGCAAAAGCAGAACAACTGCTGAAGGAAGCAGTTGATCAAGGTGCAAAATGGGTTGTATTCCCAGAATTATTCAATACTGGTTATTGGATTCCTAAACAAGACGTTGAAATGGCAGAGGACATTCCCTCCGGTCGTACTACTCAATGGATGATCGAACAAGCAAAGAAATATCAAATTCTTGTAACCGGTTGTATTCTTGCTACTACTCCTAATAAAGGTATCATTACTGATACTGCCCTGACCGTAAGCGAAAATGGTCTATTGGGCAAATATGATAAAGTGCATCTGTGGGATAATGAAGAATTGCGCTTCCAAAATGGTTGTGAGGTTCCCGAACCTGCTGTTTACGGTGATTTGAAGATTGGTCATCAAATCTGCTATGAAATTGGCTTCCCTGATTTGTCTCGTCTGATGGTATTAAAGGGCGCAAACGTAATTGCTTATCCTGCTGCTTTCGGCAGAGCACGTTACTATGTATGGGATATCCAATCTAAAGCAAGAGCCTTAGAGAACGGTATCTATGTAATTGCTGTTAACCGTGCTGGCGTTGACGATAATACCGTCTTCTTAGGTGGTCACTCTCGTATCGTAGCACCTAATGGTGAGGTTCTCTGCGAAGCTGATAGAGATAGCGACGCAGTTTTAGTAGCTGAAATCGATTTGGATAAGTGCACAGAAGCTCGTCGTACTGTTCCTTATCTGCGCGATCTGAACAAGGCTCTGGTTAAATCTGAATGGGCTAAAATCTAATTGAGAGAGTTTTTATGAGAGGAGGTCTCTGTCATGTCATTAAATACTTGGATGATATGCGGACTTGCACTATATGTAATCTTCGTCGTATACGTTGGCTTCCTAGGAGCTAAAAAAATCAAGGGCTTAAGTGACTTCGCTGTAGCAGGCGAATCTATGGGCCCCATTCCTCTGGGCTTAGCATTTGCTGCGTCCTTCTTCTCCGCTGCAACCTTTATGGGTTATGTAGGTTTCTGCTATGCTTGGGGTGCAACTGGTCTTTGGATTTTCCTAGCTATCTTTGGTGCTTCTACTCTTGGCTTTATCCTATTAGCTAAGGGCGTTCGTAATAGTAACATCGAATTGAAATCCATTTCCATGGCCGACTGGTTGGCAAAACGCTATGACAGTGACGTGCTCCGTGGTTTATGCTCCATCGTTTTCATTATCCAAATCTTCTACATCGCTGGTCAATTCTCCGCAGGTGGCAGCCTGTTGTCCGGTATGATTGAAGGTCTTGATTATACTACCGCTATTATTGGTGTAACCGTAATCACTGTACTGTATGTAACTGTTGGCGGTCTGTTCGCAGATATCTACACCAGTATCGGTCAAATGTGCCTTATGATTTTTGCCGGTGTATTCGTATTCGTATCCGGTATCATGATGTTTAAGGGCGGTTTAACTGAGGTATCCGATATCTTAGCTGCACAAAACCCGAATTTCGTAACCGTACTGAATCCTGATTCTCTGCATATGTATAGCTATGCAGCAGTATTCGGTGTAATGTTCATCGAATTTGCTTTCGCAGGCCAACCTCAATTGCTGAACAAAATTATGGCACTGAAGAATCCTAAAGATATGTCCAAGATGATCTGGACTTGGATTGTTGCTTCCTTCTGCTGCTTGCTGGTTATGTTTGGCGGTCTGTACATGAGAGCTATTGATCCTAATCTGAAGGTTGCCGATATGGCGGTTATTGAATACGTTAAGCTGTTCCACCCTGTAATCAGTACTATCCTATCTGTAGCAATTGTTGCAGCTCTGATGTCCACTGCTTGCGGTTTGATTCTGGTAATTACTACCTGTATCAGTAATGACCTGTTCCTGCAAACTCTTGTAAAACATAGAATCATTCCTATGGAACAAGATGATGCAGAAAAATTAGCTTATCGTATGACTAAGGTTTTACCGGCAATGATAGGTGCTATTTCCCTGTACCTGGTATTCAATCCGCCTCCGTTCATGGGTGTTATGGTTTGGATTGGTATCTCTGGTGTATCTGCAGCAACCCTTGCTCCTCTGATCTTTGCTCTGTTCATGCCTGAATTGGCAAATGCTAAAGCAGCTATTATCGGCGCAATCGTAGGTGAAGGCGTATACTGCTACTTATATCTGATTGCTCACATCGAGCGTTCTGTAATGGCAGCTGGTTCTTGGGGCGTTATTGTAAGCTTCATCGTAATGTTTGTTTTAGCAAGCATGTGGAAAGAAGATACTAAAAAAGCACAAGCAATCCGTGATGCAAAATTAGCTGCTGCAGCTAAAAAGTAAGAGGAGGTACATATTATGTTATGGCATAGTCCTATGTTAACAGTTTGGGCTGCTCTTTCCGTACTTACAGTTGTTATTTCCTATATCCTCCTAAAGAAATGGTATTAATGAGTGCTTGTAAATGAGAATGAGCGGATAATAGAAAAGAACCCGATATTTCGGGTTCTTTTTATTTTTATTTCGCTATCTTTGTTTTTAAGAAAAACTACCTATTGAATTAAAATGTAAACTAATAGGATAAGCAAATTTTTGCAATATGCTACTAAAACTGCTTGACATTCTTAATAGCAAGTGTTATTATTAGTATAACAATTTGATATAGCATTACAGGTGCTGCAAAGCCTAATAGAGAAGTCGGTTAAAGTCCGACGCGGTCCCGCCGCTGTAAGGTTTGAGTAAGTTTCAACTATGTCACTGGATTAATCCTCTGGGAAGACGAAACAAACGATGAAGCCGAGCCAGAAGAACTGCCTGTAAGATACATCGTCGGTTGACCTGCGAGAGACGGGGAGAGATGTGGTGAGAGAGTAAGCTAGGGATAGCTTTACTTTTGTTCATAGTATTTCTGCCGTTTTTTAAGTATCACTATAGCTAGGGGTAGCTAGAGTGTACATTGAAAAACGGTTTTCTTGTTTCGACGCGCCTTGAGGTCGATTGATGGCTTTGACCTTGGGGAAGAATGACGAGCCATCGATGCATCAAGCTTTAGAAGATTGTTAGCAGTAAGGGATATACTGCTCTAAGAGGAATTAAATACCATTCTCAAATCTCCCTTATTATTTCTTCAAGGGAAAACAACCTTTCTCCTCTATTACTTGATGCGGCAATGTAGGGGTGCATTGTCGCAGACGAAATTCTAGCCATCACAATTTGTGGTGGCTTTTTATATTTTATGAAGCTGTAAAGTAAAATTCATTTTATAAGATTGGAGAACAAAATGTCTAATATTTATTTTGCAGGTGGTTATGTGTATGACCTACAGGAGGTCTTTTCCAGAACTCTAGGTGTTGAAGCAGTAGAAGCAGGCTATGCTAATTGCTCTGATGCTAATGCTACTAAAGAAGCTATTGCAGCAGGACAAACCGATGCTGCACTCTGCATAAAAGTGCAATACAGTCCTAGAAAAACTGACTTAGGTAGTCTGTTGCAGTTATTTTTTAAACTAATTAATCCTTTTGCTGAACCTACTCATCCTAAGTATCGTACAGGGGTGTACTACGAACAGGGTGAGGATTTGTTTCAAATAGAATATTATTTTCGTTTCCTAAGAATGCGTGGTACAGAGCCTGTAACAACTGACAGTAATATTGTCATGAATGATAGTGTGACTCGCAACTTAGATACACGTCCTATTTTGACAGAAATGGAGCGCTTACGTAGTTTTGTAGCAGCTCCAGAAGAGGAACAGTTTTATCTGCGCAAGCATCCAGAAGCTCCTAGAGTTTTAGATATTGATGCTCTTGTGGCTGATGGTTTAATTCAATAGCTATATATGTCCCCTGGGACCTATTATAGATGCTTTTCCCGTATAATTTAATGATGTTTCCACATTTGGGGTGAGAGACAATTGTGGTACTGAAAATTATTAACAAGCAAGTTGACTGTGAATGGGGAAGTGTTCATAGTCACGATATTACTCGCGAAAGAGTAAAAGTAATAATTAAAAGGAGGAATTTGTAATGGCAGAAGATCAAAAACCAGCTGTTGTTAACGGTGAAGCTCCGCTGACTGACGAAGAGCTGGTAGCCATGCTGCGTAAATCCGAAAAAGTTGCCGAGTTCCCGCCGGTTTCTTTGGACGAATTTACCGAACCTACTTGGGAAGAGTGGGTTGAAGCCTGCAAAGCACTGCTCAAAGGTGCTCCCTTTGAAAAGGTTATGTACACTAAAAACTATGAAGGTATCACCTTCGATCCTATCTATCGTCGCTGTGACGTAGATGGCATCCTGCCCACCGATGATTATCCTGGTATGGGCGACTACCTGCGTGGTGCTTCTCTGAATGGTTATGTTCATGAACCTTGGGGCATTGCTCAAGCTTGTGACGAATCCATGCCCGCTGACAACAACGAGCTGCTGAAATTCGAACAATCTAAAGGCAATAC
>JAKSOK010000058.1 GCA_024405615.1 Phascolarctobacterium sp. | reverse complement strand
TTTAGCCTTTGGCTACATAAAAATCTTTATATGTGTCTAAGGGGAAAAGAATGAGCGGGGTTCCAGTAGCATATATGGTCATGTCAGTAGCTAAAAGATATACATTACCGTAATTATCAACTATGAATTCTTGAGGAATAGTTTTCAGGCTTTGTATGTGGTCGACGTCAATTTCAGTTTTTCCATCTATAGCTAAAACTTTAAGCTTGCCCAATGCTGCTTGTTCTTTCATAAATTTTACGCTGGGAATTTTTATAAAATCTTGCAAGTTCATAATTGAACCATTAACTTTATTAATGACTAAAGCGTGAGTGTCTATTTCTGGATGAGCTACACCTTCAAGATATGCTGTACTATAAAATAAAAGTGAAACGTAATCAGCATTGTTACTGACAACTTCAAAGTTAACGTTAGTATTACCTATTTTTTCAGCTTGGTAACGGAATTTATCGATAGTGGTATTAATATTTGCGGTTGCGTTTTGACGTGCAAGAGAAGTTGTTAGCATTAATCGTGGAATTGTGGCCTTGAATTCACCTGCTGCAGCTTTTTCGGTTAATGTTTTAGAACTGATATTTGCAAAGGCTGTTAGACAGAAGCTACAAAACAGTAAAACGATAAGCATAATTTTTGTAATGCGCATGGGAAAACCTCCTGTTTTTGTTAATTTAATTTAGTATAGCACATAATTGCTAAAAAGTGCAATTTTGTTGATAAATAAAAGAAATTTTGCTTGTTGCTAAAGAAATACTTGCTTAAAATACTTTCTTTATTATATAATATTAACATCTATACGCATTTCATAATTAACGTTTAATTTTTGAGAATTTTAGGAGAATAAACATGTTTATTGACAGAGCAAGAATATACGTGGAGGCAGGCGATGGCGGCGACGGCATGAGCAGCTTCCGCAGAGAAAAATTTGTAGAAAAAGGTGGTCCGAACGGCGGTAATGGCGGCCGAGGTGGCAATGTAATTTTAGTTGCAGATAAAAATTTAAATACATTAATTGACTTCCGTTATAAAAGAAAATATATTGCTAAACGCGGCGGTCAAGGTGGTACTAAAAATTGTACAGGTATGCGCGGTTTAGATGTTATTGTAAAGGTTCCTATGGGAACTTTAGTACGTGATGACATGACCGGTGTTGTAATGGCAGATCTGACTGAAGATGGACAAGAGTATTTGATTGCTAAAGGCGGTCGTGGTGGCAAAGGCAATGCTTGTTATGTTACTAGTACTAATCGTGCACCGACCTTTGCTGAAAAGGGCGAGCCTGGTGAAAACCGTTGGGTTAAGCTGGAATTAAAACTTTTAGCTGATGTTGGTTTAGTTGGCTATCCTAGCGTAGGTAAGTCCAGTATTATTGCTCAGGTTAGTGCTGCTAGACCTGAAATTGCAGCATATCATTTCACAACTCTGACTCCTGTTTTAGGTGTTGTACGTATTGATGAAGAACGTAGCTTTGTTTTAGCCGATATTCCTGGCTTAATTGAAGGTGCTTCTGAGGGCGTAGGTTTAGGTCATGACTTCTTACGTCACGTTGAACGTACTAAGGTTTTACTGCACATCATCGATGTAGCTGGTGTTGATGGCCGTGATCCCATTGAAGATTTTGAGAAAATCAACTATGAATTGAAACAATATAGCGAAAGACTTGCTCGTCGCAAGCAGGTAGTTGTTGCTAATAAGATGGATTTGCCGGAGGCTGAAGAGAATTTTGCTCGTTTAAAAGAATATGTTGAAGCGAAGGGGTTAGAAATCTTCAAAGCATCTGCAGCTACTGGCGAAGGATTACGTGAGTTAATGTTTAAGGCTTATGATATGATGTTAAATTATGAGCCTGAAGAAGATGAAGAAGATTTATCTCGTTTGGATGAAATTGATCCAGATAGCTTTGAAATTGTTCCTGGTAACGATACAGACTACGAAGTTCGAGGCAAAAATATCGAGCGCTTAGTTGCAATGACTAACTTTGACAATGATGAAGCTCTTTATCGTTTCCAACTGATTTGGAAGCGTTTACGTATTGACGAAGCTCTGAAAGAGAAGGGCTGTCAAGAAGGCGAAACTGTGCGTATTCGCGATATGGTATTTGAGTACAAAGATAATTACTGATTTTAGGGAGATTAGAAGGCTATGACTGTATTTGCAAATGGTAGAGAAGCCTTAAAAAATGCTAAACGTATAGTTGTTAAGGTCGGGTCTAGCACAATAACCTATCCTAATGGTAAGCGTAATTTTAGTCAAATTGATCGTTTAGCTAGAGAAATTAGTGACCTCCAAAATCAAGGCAAAGAGATGCTGCTGGTTACTTCTGGTGCTGTTGCGGTTGGTGTCGACAGAATGGGGTTGCCTGGTAAGCCTACTACTATTCCTGGCAAACAGGCTGCAGCTGCAGTAGGTCAAGGAGTGCTAATGCATACCTACGAGCATTTTTTCGCGGATTATGGGCAGGTTGTGGCTCAGGTTTTATTGACTAAAACAGAATCCATTGATAGACATCGCTATACAAACTCTCGTAATACTTTTATGGAGCTTTTAAAGCAAAGAGTAATTCCTATAGTAAATGAGAATGACGTTGTTGCGCTCGATGAATTGAAAATAGGTGATAACGATAATATGTCTGCCTTAGTAGCAGGTATAGTTGATGCGGATGTGGTCATCCTCTTGTCTGATATTGATGGCCTTTATGATGCCAATCCAAAAACTCATCCTGATGCTAAGCTTGTTCCTTTAGTTACGGAGATTACTCCTGAAATTGAAGCAAGTGCTGGTGGAGCAGGTTCTAGTGTTGGTACTGGAGGCATGGCTACTAAAATTCAGGCAGCCAAAGCTGCCAATAGCAGCGGTATTCATTTAGTTATTGCTAGTGGTACCGAAAAGGATGCTATTACTCGTATTGTTAATGGCGAAGAGGTGGGAACGCTTTTTGTCAGTCGTGAAAATCGTCTGCAATTCCGTAAGCGTTGGTTGGCCTTTGGTGCTCGTATTCAAGGAAGCATTATTGTTGATGCTGGTTGTTCCAAGGCTTTGCATAAGCAAGGTGGCTGTAGCATTTTGCCTATAGGCATAACCGGGGTTGATGGTTCTTTTGAAGCTGGTAGTACTGTTAGCGTAATAGATAACGAAGGACATGAAATTGCAAGAGGCTTGTCTCACTATAGTGGCGCCGAATTAAAACTTATAAAAGGTCATAAATCTAGTGAAATTGAAGAAATACTAGGTCATAAAAACTATGATGAAATAATTCATAGAGATGATTTAGTTATTTTGTGAGGATAGAATGGGAACCTATGAATTAGTAGAGGGAAAAGCTAGAGCTGCAAAAAAAGCAGCAGCTAAGCTGGCAGTTATCAGTACTGCGGTTAAGAATAAGGCTCTTTTAGCTATGGCACAAGCTCTTCTTGATAATCAGGAGGAGATTTTAAAGGCTAATGCTGAAGATATGGAAAATGCTAGCGCTAAAGGAATGCGCACATCCATGTTGGACCGACTGAAGCTTACTGTTGCTCGTATTGAGGGCATGGCTGATGGCTTAAGACAAGTTGCGGGGTTACCGGATCCAGTTGGCAATGTTGTTGGTGGTAATACTTTAGCAAATGGTTTGACTATTACTAAAATTCGTGTACCCTTAGGTGTAATAGGTATTATTTATGAAGCTAGACCTAATGTCACGGCTGATGCTGCTGGTTTGTGCTTAAAATCTGGTAACACAGTTATTCTTAAAGGTGGCAGTGAAGCCATGGAATCCAATAAAGCTATTGCAAGAGTTTTGGCTCATGCAGCTGAGACTAATGGCATGCCAGAAGGATGCATTCAATTTGTTGATACTGCTGATCGTCAAGCTGTTAGTGATTTGATTCATATGAATGGCTTAGTTGATGTTGTTATTCCTCGTGGCGGTGCTGGTTTAATCAAAATGGTGGTTATGAACGCTACAGTTCCCGTTATCGAAACTGGTTCTGGTGTTTGCCATACTTTTGTGGATGCTAGTGCTGATGTGGAGATGGCTGTAAATATTGCTTACAATGCTAAGGTTCAACGTCCTAGCGTTTGCAATGCTATGGAAACTCTTTTGGTACACAAGGATATTGTAGAGCGTTTTATGCCTGCTATGCTTGCTAAATACGCTGAGGCAGGTGTAGAAATTCGCGGCGATGAACGTGTGCAAAGCATGGATGCTGCTGTAGTTCCTGCTACTGATGAAGATTGGTCTACTGAATATGGTGATTTGCGCCTCAGTGTTAAAATAGTCGATAGCTTGGAAGAGGCTATGGAGCATATAGCCAAGTATAGCACTGGACATAGTGAGTGTATTGTTACGCAGGATTATGCAAATGCACAGGTTTTCCAAAAAACTGTTGATGCAGCCGCTGTATACGTTAATGCATCTACTCGTTTTACTGATGGCAACGAGTTCGGCTTTGGTGCAGAAATTGGTATTAGTACGCAAAAATTACACGCCAGAGGACCTATGGCTTTGCCTGAGTTGACAAGTACAAAATATCTTGTCAATGGTAATGGTCAAGTGCGTGGTTAGTTTAGGCAGATATATCAGTTTTGAAGGCATGAAAGTGAAAAGAAATACTTTTCAAAGTTGTAAAACTAAGATATAATAAATAGGTTAAAAATGTAGCAAGAGACTTCTTTTGCTGCAAACCTGGGAGGTAAAATTTTGGAAGAAATATATCGTGAAGAATCAAGCTCATCAAATGATAGAAAGGTTTTGGCGTACATCGCTTTTTTAGCCATTTGTGCAATGTTCGTACATGCTGGTATGCGTATGGCCGAAACTGGGCGCTTTGATCCCTTAACTTGGGGATTGTATCTGTGCCTATTAGGATTATTCATTTGGAGAGTATGCTTTCGTTATACTATAATTCTGTATAAAAATCGTACTATGGAAATAATAACTCATGGCCTGTGCATCAAACGAAGCTATACCGTTGATTTAACTCGTACTGAAAGCTTCACCAACAAATATGTACGTAGCTTTTTCCGTAAGACTCGTATTGGCCATTATATTCATAGATATGATTCTTTAGATCCAAATCCTCAAAGACTGCTTGTCTTTACAGAGGGTAAAAAGAATAAATTGGCAGGTGTAATTTTTAAAGGCAGTGACACTTTACTGAAAAAATTACAGCATATGATGCCGGATAAATACATTCAATTGTAATTAAGGAGACTACTTGTGGAAGGCTTAGAAAATGTAAATCCCGTCCTAATCTGTAATAGAATAATCATAATCATGGTTATTGCTTTTGTAATGTTTTATGCAACAGTAAAGGTTATTGGACCGGAAAATAAACAAAAATGGTTTAAAAAACGTCAAAAATATACTTTCTTTAATAGACGTGGTATTTTCGGTGAAGATATTAACTTTGGTTATCCTCGTACCTGGCAGGGCATGTTAATTGCTTTGGGCTTGTATGCCTTATTGCTGGGTGGTGGTTATTGGTACGTTTTTATTTTCCCGTATTGAGAGAGGTAAAGATGGCAGAGATTCAAGGTATTGTTATGAGAACTTACGGCGAACGCTGTGAGATAAAGGTTGATAAAAACGCTAGCGAGCTTAATCATCTTCCTAAAAATTTAGATTGCTGGAATCCTATTGGAGCAAAGGTTGGTGACATTGTCGGTGCTGAGTATCGTTCTATGGATGGTACTAAAGCAAAGGTTATTATGTATTCTTTCCCTGCTTTTGGCTTACTTGCAGGTGCATTTTTTGGTTATGCACAAGCAAAATTCTTTGATAAAGAACCGCTGTGGTTCATTATTGGTGGCATCGTGCTTTTTGAGATAGTATCTATAAGCTATGCACGTATGTTCAAACGCGATGCTATTCGTGAAGGAATTCAACCTGTAACCTATGAAATTCATGTTGAAGAAATGGTTATTGATACTGGTAAATAAGTATGATTGATAAGGTTGTTTTGGCATCAGCTTCACCGCGACGTTTAGAGTTGTTACGTCAAATTGGTATAGAGCCTATTGTATGTCCTGCTAACTTTGAGGAAAGCGGTGGTGCCGCTACAGAGGCGGATGATGTGGTGCTTTGCAATGCTTTAGGCAAGTGTAGAGCTGTTGCTGTTGAAAAAGGAGAAGAACTTCCAGTCATTGGTGCTGATACGGTTGTTGTTATTGACAACGTGATTTTAGGCAAGCCTGCAAATCAAACAGAAGCCTGTGAAATGCTGCAAAAGCTTTCAGGTCGCTTTCATGAGGTCTTGACAGGGGTTGCGGTGAAATATAAACAGCAAGAAGTGGCTGAGGTGGTTCGTACTAAAGTCTATTTTCGCAAACTTTCTGTGACTGAAATTCAAGCTTATGTTGCTTCGGGTGAGCCTTTGGACAAGGCTGGAGCCTATGGTATACAAGGTAAGGGTGCAATTTTAGTTGAAAAGATTGAAGGTTGTTATAATAACGTGGTAGGCTTGCCACTTACACGCGTTTATGAAATTTTGGCAAAACTAGGAGCTGAATAAACTGCAACAAAGCACAGGGAGTGTTTTGGTGTTACCGGTTAAGAACCGCCCCCGGGAAAAAATGGCGGCGTATGGTGCTGGTGTTTTATCCGATGCAGAGCTATTAGCAATTCTCATTGGTACTGGTACAAAAGAATTGTCAGTTTTTGATTTAGCAGAGAAATTAACTGCTGATGGTGGATTATATAGGCATTTAGCTGGTATAACTCAATTAAGAGAACTGACGAAAATTAAAGGACTTGGTCCTGCTAAGGCGGCAACAATATTAGCGGCATTGGAAATCGGGCGTAGGCTAGCTACAGCAAAGCCTATAGAAAGAAGATGTTTTTCTTGTCCTCAGGACGGAGCAGACTATTTGATGCCTCGGTTAAGATTTGCGCCTAAAGAACAGTTTTTAGTTGTATTATTGAATTCTAAAAATAGAGTCATTGGAACAGAAGTTGTTTCTGAAGGCTCGCTTACAGGCTCTGTGGTACATCCACGGGAAGTTTTCCAACCAGCTATACTACAGCATGCAGCGGCCATAGTAGTGTCGCATAATCATCCTTCGGGTGATCCACATCCAAGTAGGGAGGATAAAGAAATTACGAAAATGCTGGTGGAAGCAGGTAAAATTATAGGAATACCGGTACTTGACCATATTGTAATTGGTGATGGTACCTATTACAGCTTCCAGGAAGAGGGAGCGCTATAGATAGTTATACAGGAGGATAATGGAAATGAAATTTACATTCCCCAATATTAGCTTTTTCAATAGTATGTCTCATGACATGGGTATTGATTTAGGCACAGCTAATACATTAGTACATGTTAAAGATAAAGGCATTATTATTCGCGAACCTTCAGTAGTTGCTGTTGAAAAGGATACTAATGAAGTTTTGGCGATTGGTGCAGAGGCAAAGCGCATGATTGGCCGTACTCCTGGCAATATCGTCGCTATTCGTCCTATGAAAGATGGCGTTATTGCTGATTACGAAATTACTCAATCCATGCTGAAGTATTTTATTAAGGAAGCTATGGGGCCTAGAAACTTTGTACGTCCGCGTATTTTGGTAGGCGTTCCTTCAGGTGTAACTGAGGTTGAAAAACGTGCTGTTATTGATGCTACCATTGAAGCAGGTGCTCGTGAAGCTTATTTGATTGAGGAACCTATGGCGGCAGCTATTGGTGCGGGTTTACCTGTTCAGGAAGCTACTGGTAGCATGGTTGTTGATATTGGCGGCGGTACTTGTGAGGTTGCTGTGATTTCCTTAGGTGGCATTGTTGTTTCTAAGAGTGTACGCACTGGTGGTGATGCTATTGATGCAGCTATTGTTCGTTATATTCGTAAATCCTTCAATCTGTTGATTGGCGATAGAACAGCAGAAAACATTAAAATTCAATTAGGTACGGCAATGCCTTTAGATGTACCTGAAGAAATGGAAATTCGTGGTCGTGATCTTTTAAGTGGTTTGCCTAAAAACTTCATTATTAATGCTAATCATGTTTGCGAAGCTGTGGAAGAACCTGTTAGCATTATTGTTGATGCAGTTCGTAACACCTTGGAAAAAACTCCGCCAGAATTATCTGCGGATATTATTGAACATGGTATCATGATGACAGGTGGCTCTTCCATGTTGCGCAACCTGGATCGTTTGATTTCCCGTGAGACGGGTATGCCTGTGTTTGTATCTGACGAAGCACTGAATTGTGTTGCTTTAGGTACTGGTATTGCAGTCGAGAATATTGACATTTACCATAAAGGTTTTATGACTAGTAAATAATAAATTTAGGATATTTTGCTACGAGTATATTAGGCTTTTAAACTGTATTTGAGGTCTTAGCGGCATGTCGAAAAAGAATATGCTGTATGTACTGGGGGCATCAATATGTCTTGCAATGCTAGTTTTGGCATTGGCAGGAAGGAGCCGTTTTCCTTTGTTTAACAGGATGGTTACAGCTATCATTCTGCCAGTGGAAAACGGTATTACTTCTTTAGGGCATCTTGGTGATAGCGTACGCGGTTATTGGAAAGCTATGACAGTACTGCAGGAAGAAAATGAAAAATTGAAAAAAGATATTGAGGAACTGCGAAGCGCTAACGTTCATATGGTTTCTGTTGAGGCTGAAAATCGTCAGTTAAGAGAGCTTGTAGAATACAAAGCTGCGCATAAAAGCCAAAAAACAGTAACGGCTCGTGTAATTGCTCGTAATTTTGGTGATTTGCGCGATACTATTTATATTGATGCAGGTGAAGATAAAGGGATATCTCGCAATATGGCTGTTGTTAATAATGGCTTAGTGGGTATTGTTGATGAAGTTTACGGCGGCTATGCGCGTGTATTATTAGTTACTTCCCCTCGTTGTCGCATAGGTGCGCGTGTATTACGACTTGATTCTCGTGCTATTGGTGTTACAAATGGCCTTAATAGTATAGATGGAAAATTAATGATGAATCATATCTATCGTGATGCAAGTGTCAGAGAGGGCGATACTATTATTACCAGTGGTATTAGCGGTAATCATCCTGAAAATATAATTATAGGTGTAGTTACATCTGTACATTTGGATGAAGGTGGCTTGGCCAAGCAAGCAGAAGTTCAACCTACAGCAGATGCTGCGGATGTCGAGCAGGTGCTCGTTGTAACTGCATTTACCCCCGAACCAAAAATTAAATTGGCAAATGAAGGAGGACAGGCAAAATGAGGAGACTGATTTGGCCCGTCCTGTTTCTGTTATTAATAGTAGTCCAGGGAGCAGCCTCTGTTTTCTATACGGGATGGCTGGCTTTTGATTTACCATTATTGTTCTTGTATAGTTTTGCTTTGGTTAGAGGCCAGGAAAAAGGGGCTTTAGCAGGCTTAGGCATAGGATTTGTACAGGATTCAATGACAGTTGGTGTTTTTGGCTTTCATATGTTGACTAGAGCTTTATTTGGCTTTACTATCGGCTTTATGAAGGAAAAAATAGTTAAAGGGCAGTATGGGTTTCATGTTGTTTTAATAGGTGCAAGTTGCGCGCTTCTACGTTTCATTTATTGGTGGCTTGAATTAATTAGAGCCGGTGGACGCTGGGAAATTTTGGGATTATTTGCCTGGAAAAGTTTAGGTTATTGCTTAGGAAACATGCTTTTCGTTGTTCCCATGATTGTTTTAGTTAAATATATTTACGAATGGATTAAAGCAGAAGATATTTCTTATTAAGCTAGAAAG
>JAKSOK010000057.1 GCA_024405615.1 Phascolarctobacterium sp. | reverse complement strand
GTTCTGCAGGCGTATCTGCAGTTCCTATGGCTGCTCGTGTATCTCAAAAAGTTGGTCAACAAGCTAACCCTGCTAACTTCTTGCTGATGCATGCTATGGGCCCCAACGTAGCAGGCGTTATCGGTACTGCAGTAGCTGCAGGTACCATGCTGGCTATGATCGGTCCTGTAGGCAAATAATTATTTGCTATAGCTGATCACATCTAAAAATCGAGCTCACACTTCGGTGTGAGCTCTTTTTTTTGTCTAATTTAAGGCTCATAATGAAAGTCTAATTTAGCAAATATAAGATTGTGGGATAGAGGGATTAAAAAGTTAATTTTATTATTTTTACGTAATAAATCTACCAAAACGTGACCTTAAACACAAAAAAAGTGCAAGAAAAGGGTAGATATATGCCTATTTCTTATATTAAATATAACTAAAAGTATTGTAAAAATGTCTTTTTTGTGTTAAAATATGTATACACGATTTAAGGGATTACTATGCTCCATTATAGGTCAACTAGATGACCAAGTGAAGTTATGTATACCTTAATTCTAGTACATCGGTGCTCCGCACCAAAAAATTTTATAAGGAGGAATTAATAATGTCCCCAGCTGTTAAATGTTTATGTTTATTAGCAGTAGTAGCTTTATTCTTCGTTACTGAAATCATTCCTTTGGCTATCACTGCAACCGCTGCTGCAATCGCTTGTGGTCTGTTAGGCTTCATTCCTGCAAAACAAGTATTCAGCGGTCTGTCCAACTCTACCGTAGTTCTGTTCGCAGGTATGTTCGTTGTAGGCGCTTCCATGTTCTACACTGGCCTGGCTCAAGCTATCGGTGGTAAAGTAGTAGGTATCTGCGGTAAAGGCGAAAACTCCCTGATGTTCGGTCTGATGGTAGTAGGCGCTGCTCTGTCCGCAGTACTGTCCAACACTGGTACCGCTGCTTGCTTACTGCCTGTAGCATTAGGTATCTGTGCTTCCGCTAAGATTCCCGCTTCCCGTCAATTGATGCCTTTGGCATTCGCTTGCGGCATGGGCGGTATCATCACCCTGGTAGGTACTCCTCCTAACATCATCGCTTCCGGTGCTCTGGGTGCTGCTGGTCTGGGTACTTTCGGCTTCTTCGAATTTGCTTGGATTGGTATTCCTGTAACCCTGGCTGGTACCGCTTACATGATGTTCTTAGGCAAATACTTACTGCCTAACGAAACTCTGGACGCTGACCAAGAAATCGAACAAGAAGTTGAAGCTTCTTCCGCTGATCCCAAGAAAATGTGGGTATCCGGTATCATCCTGGCTTGCGTAGTTCTGACCATGGCTGTTGCTCCTAAAGGCGTAACCCTGGAAATGGCTGCTATCACCGGCGCTCTGATCTGCGTACTGACTGGCTGCTTAACTGAAAAACAAGCTTATGCTTCCATCGACTGGGTAACCATTTTCCTGTTCGCTGGCATGATGCCTGTATCCACCGCTATGAACAAAACTGGCGCTGGTAAACTGATCGCTGAAACCGTAGTTGCTGCTATGGGTACTCCTTCTCCGATGGTTCTGACCGGTGGCCTGTTCCTGCTGTCTTGCATCCTGACTCAATTCATGTCCAACACCGCTTCTGCAGCTCTGCTGTGCCCCATCGGCATTGCTATTGCTCAAAAATTAGGTGCTGACCCGAAAGCAGTTCTGATGGCAATCGCAGTTGCAGCTTCTTGCGCATTCGCAACTCCTGTAGGTACTCCTCCTAACACCCTGGTACTTGGTCCTGGTAACTACAAGTTCATGGACTATGTAAAAGCTGGTACCGGTCTGGTAGTAGTTTGCTTCGTAGTATCTCTGGTTGTTATTCCTATCGTTTGGCCTTTCTTCCCTGGCAAATAATTTAGTATTTGTTAGTAGAATAGCTTAGTTAATCTCGAGCGAAAGCTTTATGCTTTCGCTCTTTTTTTGTTTTTACACGATCAATATTTCCTGGGAAATTCAGAAAATAATTTATTATAGTCACATAAAAGACATAAAATAGTCTTATTATAGAATTGAACAAAAAAGTATTATGGTTTATAATAATAAATAGTAATATACTAACGGAGGGTGAGTTATTATGCTGAATTTCGTAAAAAATCATAAAACTGCTTTAATAGTTTGTGCTATATTGATTGCTGGTGGCTTTGGTGGTTATAAATATTATTTAAGTACCCAGGAAAATAAAGCTGTTGTAAAAACCGGTATTGTAAAAGAAGGAAAAATAGTATCTTCTGTATCTGCAACTGGCAGCTTATCCGCCGTTGATAATGTTGATATAAGCTCTAAAATTACTGGTCGTATCGTAGAAGTTAAGGTAGTAGAAAACCAACATGTTAATGCAGGTGATGTGCTTGTACGTTTGGATGATACTGCGTTAAGAGCTACTATGAATCAAATGAAGGCTAAGCTTGAATATTCTGAGTCCATGTACAAACGTTATGCTGACCTTTTAAATCGTGGAGCAGTTTCCCAAGCATCTTTTGATGATTACTATTCTAATTACCAAGTTGCGAAAACTAACTATGAGAAAGCTGTTTCTGATTTAGGTGATGCAGTTATTAAAACTCCTATCGACGGTTATATCATTGGTAAACCTAAAGAAGTAGGTACCACTATCAGCTCCGGTATTAGTGAACCCCAAGTTATTATGTCCGTAGCAACCTTGGATAAAATGCAAATTGATGTTTTAGTTGATGAGTCTGATATCGGCCAAGTACAAGTGGGTCAAAAGGTTAACTTTACGGTTGATGCTTATCCTGAAGAACAATTTACTGGTAAGGTTCGTTTGATTTCTCGTAGTGCAACTACCTCTAATAACGTTATCTATTATAAGGTATACGTAAATGTTGATGATTCAAAAGGCAAGCTGCTACCTACTATGACAGCACGTACCGACATTGTTACTGCTGAATCTAGTAATACTATGATGGTACCTTTAAATTGCATTTGGACCGAAAAGGGTCGCAAGTTTGTTAAGGTTATTAATAGACAAACCAAAGAGACTAAAGATATAGACGTTCAATTGGGCTTAAGCAATGATAACGAAGTTCAAGTTACTGCAGATGGCTTAAAGAAGGGCGATGTACTTCTTGTTAAAAAGGCTGTTGCTAAGCAAACTAATAATACAAGACGTATGGGAGTTCGCCTGTAAGGGGGGCTAGAAATGGCAGTTGTGATTGAATTAAAGGACATTGTTAAGCGTTATATTATGGGCGATTCTACTGTATATGCGCTGGACCATGTAAATGTAAAAATAGAGTATGGTGAATTTACCTCTATTATGGGACCTTCCGGTAGCGGTAAATCTACTATGATGAATATTTTGGGCTGCTTGGATAGACCGACTTCAGGTTTATATTATTTGGATGGCAAGGAAATTGCTGGTTATAATGATGATGAATTAGCTCATACAAGAAATGCCAAGATTGGCTTTGTTTTCCAAAACTTTAATTTGCTAGCTAAGCTAACTGCTCAAGCAAATGTTGCTTTGCCTTTGGTTTATGCGGGCGTATCAGAAGAAGAACGTATGGAAAGAGCAAAACAAGCCCTGGAAGCAGTAGGCTTGGGTTCTCGTATGGATCATAAACCTATGGAAATGAGTGGTGGCCAAAGACAGCGTGTTGCTATTGCTAGAGCTTTAGTAAATGATCCGGCTATTATTATGGCCGATGAACCGACAGGTAACTTGGATACCAAATCTAGCTATGAAATCATGGATATTTTCAAACAGATGAATGCTAGCGGCAAAACTGTTGTCATGGTAACTCATGAACCTGATATTGCTGAGCAGACAAAACGTATTCTTGTAATGCGTGATGGTAAGCTCATTAGCGATGGAGGACAACCCTATGCTGAATGAATCTATTAAAATGGCGTTGGAGGGAATGGTCTCCAACAAACTTCGTACATTGCTAACCTTACTAGGTATTATTATTGGTGTTGGTGCTGTAATTGCTATGGTAAGCTTAGGCTTTGGTATGAAGGAAAACATTAAAAATAATATTTCTAGGCTTGGTAGTAATCTGCTTATTATCACCCCTGGCGGTCGTACTGCTACTGGTGCTCGTTTGGCAGCAGGCGAGGGTGCTAAGCTGACTTATGATGATGCTCAAGCCATTGTTAGACAAGTTGATGATATAGCAGCTATGAGCGCTAGCGTTTCTAGTAGCTATCAACTGGTTAATGGTAACCAAAACTGGACTAGTCGTGTAGAAGGAACTACACCTAGCAATTTTGACATCCAAAGCTTTGAGGTTGACTCTGGTCGACTGTTCTCTGATCGTGATTTAAGCAGTCGTAATCGCGTTTGTGTTATTGGTAAAACTGTAGCAGAAAATTTATTCCAGGACGGTAATCCAGTAGGTGCTACCATCCGCATTAAGAAGGCTCCTTTCCAAGTAGTAGGTGTGCTTAAGGGAAAAGGTCAATCTGGTATGGGTCAGGACCAGGACGATATTGTGTTCATTCCTTTGACTACAGCTCAAAATCGTATGATGGGTATTACTCACGTACAACGTATTACCATTCAAGCTGCTAATGAAAATGTTATTGGTGATGTTCAGGCTGAGGTAGAACAAGTACTTCGTACTCGTCATAAAATTAAAGAAGGCGGTAATGATGACTTTACTGTAGGCAATATGGCAGCAGTAATGGAAACTATGATGGAAACTGCCAATAGTATAACAATTCTGCTTGGTTGTATTGCAGCAATTTCTTTGGTCGTTGGTGGCATTGGTATCATGAACATCATGCTGGTATCTGTAACTGAACGTACTAGAGAGATTGGTATTCGTAAAGCTTTAGGTGCAACTTATGATAATATTCTCCAACAATTCTTAATTGAATCTATGGTTATTGGTGTAATTGGTGGTGCCATAGGTGTTGTTGTTGGTTGTGGAGCTTCCATAATAATTAGTAAGATAGCAGGCTGGAATACTGTTATCTCTATTTGGGCCATTATTATCGCAGTTGTATTCTCTGTAGGTATTGGCTTGATATTCGGTGTATATCCTGCAAGAAAAGCTGCAATAATGGATCCTATCGATGCTTTGCGTTATGAATAATAATTAACAGATTGAAGTCGAGCAGGAAGTTTTTCCTGCTCACTTTGGTGTATTTTTGAGTTATGAGTAAGAACGACGATAAGAAAAAGATACCATATAGTGCTTATTTTAAGGCCTTCTTAGAATATCTGGGAAGGCCTAAAACTATCTACGATCTTAAAGACAGAACAAAGTGTGTAATTTTGTTGATAATTATAATTATTGTTCTGCAAAAGGTTGTAAGATTGCTCGGTTATTGATATAATATTATATTGAAAATGGGATTCTAGGCCCATTCTTTAGTGCGCTCAAAAATAGTAATATTTGCAAGCGTTATTTTTATCATTATCACCTTACGCGAAATGCAATCTCAATGGGGAGGTAGGCTGTCATGAAGAAGCTCGGCATCTTAGGAGGAACCTTTGATCCGATTCATAATGGACACGTTTATTTGGCCAATGCAGCCTATGAGGATTTAGGGCTGGATGAGGTCTTATTAATTCCTGCCTATGTTGCTCCTCATAAAGTGGGATTAGATTTTGCACCTGCTAAGGATCGTTATTTGATGGCGATGCTAGCAACTAGGGAATACCCCTATATGAAGGTTTCTGATATTGAAATTAATCGTACCGGTGTTTCTTATACCTATGATACGATTATGGAATTAAAAAAACAGTATCCTGACTATGAATTTTATTTTATTGTTGGCGGAGATACTGTGCCGCAGCTACCTAGTTGGCATAATATTGATGCACTTTTGGAAATGGTTACCTTTGTTGCTGTTGGTAGACCTGGTTATACAGATGTTATCAATAAAGCGGCAGCAAAACTTGGACCCATTGTATATGAGAAAGTCAGAATGCTTCATGCAGAGGAGTTTAGTGTTTCTTCAACTAAAATTCGCAATCGTATTCGTCAACGTCGTAGTCTGATAGGCTTAGTGCCAGAAATTGTACAGGAATACATTTATGTAAATGGCTTGTATCATTCGAATTCAGCAACTTTAAAGGTAGTTGATGATGGCACTTGGGATCTTGATGATGTTGGTATGTAAGTAAGATATTACTTAAGGATAGAAAAAATGAAATTGGAAAAGATGCGTAAGGTGCTAGAAAAATCCTTGGCACCCAAACGCTTTAAACATTCTATTGCTGTTTATGAAACTGCTTTAGAGCTAGCAGATGTACATAAGGTTGATGCAGAAACTAGAGAAAAAATCGCGGTATCTGCTTTATTGCATGATTGTGGTAGAGAAGTACCTACTAAAGAAAGTGTAGCCAAAATGGAAGAGTTAGGCTTACCCTTAGATTATGTAGAGAAAAATCAACCTATATTGTTACACTCTAAGTTAGGTGTGTATTATGCTAAAGAAAAATATGGCGTTACAGATGCAGATGTTTTAGACGGAATATCTTTCCATACAACTGGTAAGGCTAATATGTCTGTATTAGCAATGATTGTTTTCTTGGCAGATATGCTGGAACCTGCTCGCGACTTCCCTGGTGTTGAGGAACTGCGCGTTTTGGCACGCAAAGATTTAGAGGCTGCTATGATTATGGCCTATAGCAATACTACTAAGTATTTGTTAGAGGGTGGTCTTTTGATTCACCCCAATTGTATTGAGGGCTATAATCAATTGCTTTTGAAGAAAAAAGCAAGTTGTAATTAAGGAGAAAATTGCTTTATGGATGAGCAAAGAGATGATAAAGAAATATATATTCCACCTCGCCCTAAGCGTAAACGTAAGAAAGTACGCTGGTTTCGTTTAATTGCGGTTTTGGTGTTGTTGGCAGCAATGCTAGCGGGACTGTTTTGGGGTACAGTGTGGATTTATAATACCTTCATTAATCCTCCTCAGGCCAAGGTTGCCGTTGCGGATGAGGATATGAAGAAGGATGAAAAGCTCAATGAACGTATTAATATTTTGCTTTTAGGTATTGATGATGGCGATAGTGAAGCGGCTGCTACTGAGCCTAAGCGTACAGATGCAATGATACTTCTGAGCGTTGATCCAAAAGAAAACAAGGTATCCGTTTTATCACTTCCTCGTGATACTAAGGTAGTTTTGCCTGGTCATAGTAGTTCCCAAAAGATTAACTCTGCCTATACTTTTGGTGGGGTAGTCATGGCTAAACAGACAGTTGCTAATCTGTTAAATGTGCCCATTCACTACTATGCTTTGGCAAACTGGAAGGGCTTTATTGATGTTGTCGATTTGATTGGTGGCGTTGATCTTTACGTTGACAGAGATATGCACTATGAAGATCCCTATGCAAATCTTGTTATTGATATTAAGCACGGTTTCCAACATATGAATGGTGAAACGGCAGGTAAGTATGTGCGTTTCCGTTCTGATGAGCTGGGTGACATTGGTCGTGTACAACGTCAGCAAAAATTCCTTAAGGCTGCTGCAGAGCAAATGTTCTCTGTGCAAAACATCTCTAAAATTGGTACTTTGTTGAGAACTCTTGATAAGTATGTAGAAACAGATTTGAATACCATGACCATGCTTAAGGCGGCTAATAGCTTTAAGATTTTCGGTGATGATAAGATTCGTAGTTGTATGCTTTATGGCGAATTTGATGATAAGAGTGGCGTAAGCTATTGGGCAACCAATGAAGCTAATGTACGTAAATCTTTGGATGAATTAGGTATTCCTTATCGTAAGGCAGAGGGGGAAGCACCTAAAAAAGTAGAAGAAGATAAGCCTGTTGAACATTTACAGCCCATTGATCCTGAAAAGGCTAAGAAAGAGGCAGAAGCTAAAGCTGCTGAGGCTAAGGCTGCTGCAGAAAAAGCAGAGGCTGCAAAGAAAGAAGCAGAAAGATTACAACAGCAGGTAACTAGTAAGGAAAAGGCAATTTAAAAAGGAGGCAATTTAATGGACACAAAAGAATTAGCAAAAAAGATGGCGAAGTTTGCAGATGATAAAAAAGCAAAAGATATTTTATTATTAAACATGGAAGGCTTGTCCCCGGTTACTGATTATTATGTAATCTGCAGTGCAAGCAATACTACTCAAGTTCGTACCATCGCAGACAATATTGAAGATGAATTAGCTAAATTAGAAATTTTTGTAGATCATAAAGAAGGCTATCAAGACTCTCACTGGGTTTTATTGGATTACGGTGATGTAGTAGCTCACATTTTCTTAGAAGAAGAACGTGATTTCTATAATTTGGAGCACTTGTGGGCAGACGCTCCTTCTGAAGCCTTCGTGGAGGAGAATTAATGGAAATTAGAAAGTTTGCTTCTCGTAAGCCTGTTGGTAACGGAGAAGGTAAACCTTTTGTAAAAAAGGATGGCGTTCGTAAAGCGCCTATGCATATTGTCAATAACACCAAGTACAAACCTGCAGATGTTGTTGACTTAAAGGTTGTTCGTGTTGGTGAGCAAGGTGCTTTCTTAGATGGTGGCACTGGTAATACCTCTGATGATATTTTACTGCATAAGCTACAACAAACTGCTGAGGTTAAGGTTGGCGATGTAGTAAAGGTATACTTATATTTGGATCCTAGCAAACGTTTGACTGCTAGTATGAAGCTTCCTAAAATGCGTGAAGGGCAACTTGGCTATGTTAAGGTTATTAGCGTAACTAAGGATGGCGGTTTCGTTGATATTGGTGCAGAACGTGGTGTGTTCCTTCCTTACAGTCAAATGCGTGGCCATGTTAATCCGGATCAACTGGTATGGGTTAAACTCTATCGTGATAAGAGCGGTAGACCTGCAGTAACCATGCGCGTAGAAGAGGATATGCTGAAAGCTTCAAAACCTGCAACTGGTGTTAAGGTTGGTGACAAGGTAACCGGTACCATTTATAATATTCTGCCAGAAGGATTTTTCCTGATTACTAAGGAACGCTTCATAGCTTTCCTGCATCGTAGCGAGGTTCCTGGTGGCAGATTGGATTTCGGTCAAGAAATTACTGGTCGTATAACCTTCTTACGCGAGGATGGTCGTGTAAACATTTCTATGCGTGAGCAAAAGGAAACGGCGTTAGTAAATGATGCAGATACTATCTATGCATATTTAGTACAACGTAAAGGTCGTATGCCTTATGGTGATGGCACTCCTACCGATATTATTAAGCAAAAATTTGGTTTAAGTAAAGCTGCTTTTAAGCGTGCTTTAGGTCATTTAATGAAGGAAGGCAAAATTTACCAAGAGGACGGCTGGACAATTGTAAAAGAATAACAATAAAGCTATTCGTCGCTTATGACGAATAGCTTTGTTTTTTGTAACAAGCTTAACAGTATTTTAGAGTATTTGTTATATTTAAAATAAATTCTAAAATTTTATTGACGACAATATTTTAGAGGTCTATAATGTTCATAATCGCTATTGCGAAATGTTGTATTGCAGGTGTAAAAAATGGATTCTTTGAAAAAAATGACTGCAACTCAATATGGTTTTTATTATGCACCGGACTATTATTATTTTAGCACCGGTTATTTTGCATGTGAAAATCATAAATAAGTTCAGTTCTAAAAGAAGCCTTTTATATGCGCAGGCATAAATAAAAAACACGGTTTTACGCAGGCTCTTTTACGAGGAGCCTGTTTTTTTATAGCTTCTCGAATTTAGCTGTGAAGTAGTATTGTAGGCTGTTAGAGAGAAAGCAGGTGTTAAAGCTTTCTTAAAGTAACTCTAGCAGTGTAGGTTGGTTAAAAAGACTAACTATTAAAAGTCAAGCAAAATTATAGGATTTTTTGAATTTGCTTGT
>JAKSOK010000056.1 GCA_024405615.1 Phascolarctobacterium sp. | reverse complement strand
GCTATTAATGAAGCTAAAAAAGTTTTAGCATTTGAAGTTACCAAGTTGGTACACGGCGAAGCAGAAGCAATTAAAGCAGAGCAAGCAACCGCAGCTCTCTTTGGTGGTGGTGCAGATATGAGCAATGTTCCTACAATCGAAATCACCGCTGAAGATATGACCGCAAAACTTATTGATGTTTTAACTACTGCTAAGGTTTTCAGCAGCAAGCGTGAAGCTCGTACCATGATGAGCCAAGGTGCTGTAACTGTTAAGGAAGATATCGTAAAGGATCCCGAATTTATTCTGGCTCCGGATATGTTCGACGAAGAAAAATCCTTGCTTATCCGTAAAGGTAAGAAAAAATACTTCCGTTTAATTGTAAAATAAGCTGATAAAAGGGAACTGTTTGTACAGTTCCCTTTTCCACGAATAGGCTTTAAGATTATTCTTAATAAAGGTGATAAAAATGGCAAACGAAAAACAATGTGCTAGTGCAAGTTCTTGCGGCAAAAGCAGCTGCGAGGGCTGTCCTTCTGCTAAAGGCGGAGCACCTGTAGATTTCTCCGCTAAACTTAATGAAAAAAGCTCTGTAAAAAAAGTTATTGGCATTGTAAGTGGTAAAGGTGGCGTTGGTAAATCCCTGGTAACCGCTTTAATGGCAAGTGCTATGCAAAGACGTGCTAAGAAAGCAGCCGTTCTTGATGCAGATATTACCGGTCCCTCCATGGGTAAATCCTTTGGTTTAACTGCTAAAGCCGGTGGTGACGGTGAAAATATTTATCCTGCTGAAAGCAATACTGGCGTTCAAATCATTTCCGCAAACATGTTTCTGCGTAATGATGACGAGCCTGTCATTTGGCGTGGTCCTATGATTGCAGGCATGGTAAAACAATTTTGGACAGATGTAATCTGGTCTGAGGTTGATTACATGTTCGTTGATATGCCTCCTGGAACTGGTGACGTTCCCCTGACTGTTTTCCAATCTCTTCCCGTTGATGGTATTATTATCGTAACCTCTCCTCAAGAGCTGGTATCTATGATAGTTGCTAAAGCAGTAAAAATGGCACAAATGATGAACATCCCCATTTTAGGTTTAGTAGAAAACTACTCCTACTTCCACTGTCCTGACAATGGTAAGGATTACCAAATCTTCGGTGACAGTCATTTACAAGAAACTGCTGAAAAATACGGTGTTGACATTTTAGCTCGTCTTCCAATTGATCCGGCAATTGCTGCAGCTTGTGATGCTGGAAAGATTGAAGAAGTTAAACTTGAGCAAATTGACGGCATCTGTGATTATATTGAAAACAATCTTCGCTAAACAGAAAGAGCTTCTAGATAACTAGAAGCTCTCTTTTTTATAATAATTTAGCTAATTCATCAATATCTTCTTGAGTTGTAGACCAACTGGTAGCAAAACGCATTACAGTATGAGTTTCATCATATTTTTCCCAGAAGCCCATAACAACATTTTTCTCCAACTCTGCAATTTTTGCATTCTCCAAAACAACAAACTGTTGGTTAGTAGGAGAGTCTAAAAACATTTGATATCCTTTTTCCTTAAACAAAGCTTTTATTTGCTCTGCCATATCGATAGCATGTTTACCAATACGATAGTACAAATCATTAGTAAACAAAGCCTCAAATTGTACACCTAAAAGACGACCTTTAGCTAATAAAGCGCCACGTTTTTTTATGAGGTTCACAAAATGTTTAGGTGTATTATTACGAGTGAACACTAAAGCTTCACCGCAGAGAGCACCAACTTTGGTACCACCAATATAGAATACATCGCAAAGTTCAGCCAGGTCTTTCAAAGTTACATCGGTATCTCTAGCCATTAGACCATAGCCTAAACGAGCGCCGTCCAAATACAACTTCATATCGTATTTATCGCAGATGGCACGCAACTTCTGTAGTTCTTGTTTAGTATAAAGTGTACCATATTCAGTAGGATGGCTAATATAAAGCATACCAGGGAAAACCATGTGCTCATGATTTTCATCACCATAGAAAGTCTCTATTGCTTCTTCAAAGCTAGGAATTACAACCTTGCCTTCCTTACCAGGCACTTGTAAAACCTTATGGCCACTATATTCAATAGCACCAGCCTCATGACAGCTTACGTGACCTGTAGTAGCAGCTACAACGCCCTCATAACCATTTAACATGGTAGAAATTACTACTTGGTTGGTTTGAGTACCACCAACTATAAACTGTACATCAACTTCTTTACCGCATGCTGCAGCAATCTTATCGCGAGCACTTGCACAATAACCATCACTACCATAACCAGTGGTATTTACTAAGTTAGTTTCAATTAAATGCTCCAACACTTCAGGATGAGCTCCTGCTATATAATCACTTGCAAAAGAAATCATTTTTCCTCCCATTTAAAGTCAAATTCTCTGACGGCATAACATATGGAAATATTATAGCACCTATGCAAACTAATTACAAATTTTTCTTATTTATACACAGAAAAAACATATTTTATGTGTATAAAAGTATTAGAAAATTATAGTATTTCTATCTTGCAATTATGGTTATTTTTAGTTAAAATAAAGATGATGTTTGACCTTTCGACTTTATTGTGTAAAGGAGGTACTCCTATGATGGATTTAAAAGAAAAAAACACTAATGATGTAAAAGAAAAAATCGACGATAAAGAGTTAGCAAAATATGAAATCAAATATAGTGATGCCGGTTTTCTCAAGAAAATACAAAAATACGGAAAAGTAATAGGCCTAGAAGCAATCTACAAGGCTCTGCAACTCTGGTATGTTATGCAAAAGCCAGATGTTCCCAGTTCAACCAAAGTAATCATCATGGGAGCTTTAGGATATCTTATTTCCCCCTTAGATTTTATTCCCGACCTTACTCCTATCATTGGCTACTCTGATGATATTGTTGCTATTGCTTATGCCTTACTGCAGGTGCAAGGATATATTGATGAGGACTTAAAGAATCAAGCAAAAGCAAAAATTGATGTTATATTTGGACAAGGCACAAGCGATAACCTTTAAAAGCAAAAAGCTGAAAGCATTATGCTCTCAGCTTTTTTTATGCCTATTTTATCTCATATTGATGAATTGCAGATCTACACCAAAATCATCGGCCTTCAGCATTTGGATTACAGCTTGCAGATCATCTTTCTTTGCACCAGCAACGCGAACTTGGTCATCTTGCAGTTGTGCAGTAACCTTCAGCTTAGTAGCCTTAATCGCAGCTTGAATTTTCTTACCTACTTCCTTGGAGATACCTTGCTTAATAGCCAGTTCTTGACGAACAGTACCTTTTGCTGCAGGTTCAACCTTACCCAATTCCAGGCAACGCAGAGGAACGCCACGTTTTGCCATTTTAGTACGGAGCATATCAATCATGGTATTTAATTTATACTCATCTTCACCAGCAATTTTTACAACATTTTCTCCTAATTCAATGGATGCATTGCTACCACGGAAATCATAACGTTGAGCAATCTCCTTCTTTACTTGGTTAACTGCATTGTCCATTTCTTGCATATCAACTTGAGATACAACGTCAAAGGAACTATCTTTTGCCATTTTCTAATCCTCCAAAATATAAATTTTATGTAAGGCTTACGCCTTTAATCCTTAACAAAAATGTCGCGTATAGGATTTATATTAATCCCCTTAGTCTGCAAAAAGCCAAACAAGTACGCCTGCTCCAGACGTTCCTTGAAGCCTTCCAGCCCTTTACCATCATCAGCTACTGTCACTCTGTACATTTCCATCGGAGCCTTTTTATAGGTCGCAGCCGTATTAAGACCGATATGGCCTGTTAGCGCCCTATAGAAGCCATATTTTTGAGCAGCAGCAATTACACGTTGGTTATAGCTACCATTGGGATAAGCCAAAGTACGAACGATATATCCATCAAACTTTTTCTTGAGCCAATAGCGAGAAGTATCTGTTTCCCAAACCAGATATTTCTCTTCGATATCCGCTAAAGGATTATGACTATAGGTGTGAGAGCCTAATTCCATACCAGCAGCAATCAGCTTCTTGATATCGCTCTCGTCCATATAATCAGACTTTCCCATCAGCCGATTAACTACGAAAAAAGATCCCTTAGCATTATACTTTTGTAAAATAGGTAATGCTACAGTCAGATTATTTTTGTAACCATCATCAAAACTCAAGGCAACGTATTTATCAACACTTTCGCCTTTTTCTAAACGATGAGCAAGTTCCTCGACAGTTACAATTTTATACCCCTGTTCACTAAGGTAACGAATTTGTTCCTCAAATAATGCCGTCGGCATGACCAAGCTACGTGGCCATCCTTTGGGAAGCTCAGCATCTACGCCGTGATACATCAATACGGGTGCACCAGTCTTGCGATAAGCTGCATATTCTTCCTTTAAGCGATCTCCATTAAACAACCAATATGTACCACACCCAGCAACTATAATAACTAATAAAGCAATTATACCTAACAAAATCCTTCTAACCATCATTCTTTTTCCTCTTCCATTCCCAAGCTAATAGCTAGCTCCTGAAGCTTTTTCAAACGATGATTAATACCAGATTTTCCAAGGCCTCCAGCATAGTCAACCAGTTCGTTAAGCGATGCCTCCGGATATTGCAAACGCAAATTAGCAATAAACAATAAAGACTCTGGCAACTCACTTAAATTCATTTTGCTTTCAATAAACTTAATACAGTTTACCTGCCTTAGTGCAGCTTTTACTACCTTACCTAAGTTAGCTGTCTCACAATTAACAACTCTATTTACGTTATTGCGCATATCCTTGATAATACGGGCATTTTCCAGCTCCATCATCGCCGAATGAGCACCAATAACATTTAAGAATTTTACAATGCTTTCACCATCTTTAAGGTAAACAATGTAGTCGTTCTTTCTATCAGTCAGCTTTGCTTTAAGGGAAAACCCCTGCATAACCTTAATAATAGTTTGGGCAAAAACCTCATTGCCCGTTACCAGTTCCAAATGATAATCACTATTAGGACGACTAACACTGCCACCACCTAAAAATGCACCACGTAGGTAATTTTTACGTGCAGCATGACTACTAAGTAGAGGATTTTTTAAATCGCCCTCAACGCTTAAAAGTTGAAGTTCTGTCAAAGCTTTATTAACTTGCAAAGAAGGAATAACCTGTACCTGATAACGGTTATTCTTCTTTAGTCGACGAGAACGCGTAATGAGAACCTCTGTCTGTACCTGATAATTATTTTTTAGAAGCTGCAAAACTCTACGAGCCAAAGCAGCATTTTCTGTTGAAAAATGAATACCAATCTTCATGCCACGCAAAACTATGGCGCCACTCATACGTAGCAATGCCAAAAGTTCGGCCTTATCACAATTCACATCGTGTGGCTCTAGACGAGCTAATTCATTCTTCACTTCCATGGAAAAAGACATAGTGTCTCCTTATTTTTTGAAACTCATATTTCTCAAGCCAAGGCGCATAAAGAAATAATCAAAGAATTGTACGCCCTTACCAAAAAGACGTAAACGATATATCAAGCCAATAAGCACCTGGGACAGCTTTACAGGATCATGGCGTACCAAATCTTTTTTACTAATCAGATGTGCAGGTACAACAGTAATACCTAAATTTGTAATTTTGCGCGTATCCGCTGTTACGGGCTTTGAACCCTCCAGTTTATACGGAGCAAGCTGCGCTGAGCTTATTTTTTCATCATTAACAATGACATAATCCAAGAACTGAGCTCCAGCATGGTCAATCAAAGCACGTACATGCTCATAAGCACCATAGCCATCCGTCTCGCCTGGTTGTGTCATAACATTGCAAATATAGATTTTAATAGCTTTGGATTTTAAAATAGCCTCACGAATACCAGGTACTACTAAATTAGGAATAACACTAGTATAAAGACTGCCCGGTCCAAAGATTAAAACGTCGGATTTTAGAATCGCTTCTACAGCATCATTGGCAGCGGGAGCATCTTCAGGAAGCATTTTTAATTTTGCTATATGCTTACCAGCCTCAGAAATCTTAGATTCACCTGTAACTACGGAGCCATCAGTCATTTCTGCCTGTAGTTGAATATCAGCCAGGGTAGAAGGGATAACACGACCACGCACCTTGAGAATTTGACTCGTAGCTTTAAGACCTTCTTCCATGCCACCCTCAGCCTCTGCCATGGCCGCAATAAAGAGATTGCCAAAGCAATGTCCTGCCAAAGGAGTATCACCCTTAAAACGATATTGCATCAGGCGTTCCATTAAAGGTTCCTGATCAGCCAAAGCAATCATACAGTTACGCAAATCGCCAGGAGGAATAATACCCAGTTCTTTACGTAATCGACCGGAAGAACCGCCATCATCGCCAGAAGTTACTACTGCTGTACAATTATTGGTGATATATTTCATACCACGCAGTAAAGTAGACAAACCAGTACCGCCACCTACTACCGTAATTGCAGGTCCTTGGGTCAGCTTTCGTTGTACAAAAATTTTCTCCATTAGAGAACCAGAGCGGTCAGGTATGAGGGAAGTAAGCACAGAGCGTACTACCTTACGAGTGCCATAGGTTACACATGCCAAGCCAATAAGCATGAAAACAGCACCCATAGCCACAATAACACCATTGGAATAGCGGCCTGTTGTTAAATAGGTAAGTTGGAATAACAACTCCTCTAGCTTACCCATAACTTGTAAATTAAATACCATAGCTAAGCCGACGCCACAAAAAAGCATGCCTATTGTTGCCAAAAGCAACCAGCGTTTAATGTTGACGCCAGGACAAAGCCAACTTATCCAACCCATTTATTTCCTCCAATAACGATTATCGCGATGAGAAACCTCTACACTATAGCCACGACCACGTAAGTGTTCATATAGCTTATTAGCAACATAAACACTTCTATGTTGTCCACCAGTACAACCAACGCTAATAACGAGCTGACTTTTACCCTCGTTAATATACTGAGGAATCAAAAAGTCCAGCAGTTCTTTCTCTAAACGCAAATATTCCTGAGTTTGAGGATAACGGCATAGATACTCCATAACGGGAACATCATTGCCTGTCAAACCACGTAATTCCGGCACATAAAAGGGATTCGGTAAAAAGCGAGCATCCAGAACTAAGTCGCTATCCATAGGCAAGCCATGCTTAAAACCGAAGGAACGAATCACAATTCCCATGCGTTCAGACTTTTTACTTTCACAGAAAAGTTCAGTTACTCTAGCCTTCAATTGTGCAGGAGTAAGAGTAGTTGTGTCAATTATATGAGTTGCACGTTTGCGTAATGGTTCCAAAGAATTACGCTCGGTTTGAATGTTTTCCAATAAGCTATTAGTTCTTCCTAAGGGATGACGACGACGTGTTTCCTTGTATCTTCTTACCAAAGTCTCATCGGCAGCATCTAAGAAAAGCAATTCATACTTTTGACCAGAAGCCTCCATTTCATTGAGAACCTCTAAAAGTTGGCTGAAGAAACGACCACCACGAATATCAACAACTAACGCTACATTTTCCTCATCCGTCTGACGGCATAATTCTGCGAATTTCGGAATTAAAGTAGCTGGCAAATTATCTATACAGAAAAAGTTTAAATCTTCCAAGGTACGCACGACCTGGCTTTTACCTGCGCCAGACATACCTGTTATAATAAGAAAGTGTGCTTGCATAAGCTTCACCTCACTTAGAAATAATAATTCATTTTATTATACCATATTTCCATAGGAAAACAAAGAGAAAGCTTCTCATATAAGAAAAAAGCACATAACCGTTACTAGTTATGTGCTCATATTTCTATTTGTTTTTCTTACCGCAGCAGTCACCACAGGAGCAGTTGCCACTACAACCAACACAGCCGCCTTCTTTTACACTTTTTAAAACGGTTTTACTGGCAAAATATGCTACTACTAATATAGCTAAAATAATAAGATAACTAATCATTTCTCTAACCTCTAGGCCACAACTTCCACTGAACTAATTGTTTTTACTTCTGTTTTTCTCGCAGGACGAAATAGTAGATATAAGAATAACACAGCAATTAAGCAGGCAATACCAGTCCAGAAAGTGAAGCCTTGATCAGTCCAGGCATAGACTGCAAATTGATAAATCATCAAAGATAAGCAATAGGCATATCCGTTTTGGAACAAAATCGTAGCAACAGTCCATTTGGGAGAGTTCATTTCCCTACTCATGGTAGAAATTGCTGCGAAGCAAGGAGAATTCATTAAATTAAATACCAGGAAAGAGAAAGCAGCTGCCATATTGGGGAAGAAATTCATGGTAGCAGTCCATAAACCTGCATCATCCTCTGCAACCTCTTCACCTAAACCAGCTAAAATCGCAATTGTAGATACAACTGATTCTTTCGCAACAAAACCAGAAATAGCTGCTGCTACAGCTTGCCAGGAATCAAAGCCTAAGGGAGCAAAGATAGGAGCAATAGCGCCACCAATAATAGCGATAAAGGATTCCTCGCTTTCCACCATGCCAATGCCTTCTTCACCAATACCAAAGGTTGCTAAAGCCCACATTACTAAGCAGCACAGGAAGATGATAGTACCAGCTTTAACTAGGAAGTGTTTAATACGGTCCCAGGTATGAATGAAAAGATTAAACAGCGTCGGCATATGATAAGGGGGCAATTCCATAACAAAGGGAGCTTTTTGCGCCTCAAACAGCTCGGATTTCTTTAGAATAATTGCACAAACTATTACAGAGAAAAATCCCATAAAGTACATGATAGGAGCCATGTACCAGTCTTCCCCCATAATTGCACCTGCCATTAAAGCTATAACTGGAAGCTTAGCAGAGCAAGGAATGAAGGTTGTCGTCATCAAAGTAATACGACGGTCCTGTTCATTTTCTATAGTACGGGAAGCCATCAATGCCGGAACACCACAACCGGAAGAAATTAACAAGGGAATGAAGGATTTACCACTCATGCCAAACTGACGGAAGAAACGGTCCATGATGAAGGCCACGCGGGACATATAGCCGCAATCCTCTAAGAAAGCTAATAGTAGGAAAACTACTGCCATTTGCGGAGCAAAGCCTAAAGGAGCAGCGATACCACCAATAATGCCATCAACAACCAAAGAAATCATCCAGTCCTCACATTCAGCAGCCTCCATATGCTCCTGAACCCAAGGTTGGATAGTATCTTCAAATACAGTTTCGTTGACGAAATCCGTCATTTCAGTACCGATAGTTTCAATAGCAATGTAGTACATTAGGAACATTACCGCGAAGAAAATCGGCAGGGCAAAGAAACGATTGGTTACGATTTTATCAATTTTGTCAGAAACAGTTTCTGCAACCTTAGCCTTTACTACAGTTTCGCCTACAATTTCTGTAATATACTCATAGCGAGCATTGGTGATAATGGCCTCAGCATCATCCTCATACGCTTTCTCTACCTTACTAACAATGGTGTCAATAGCTGCTAACTCAGCACCGCTCAAGCCTAAATTTTTAATAATTTCCTTATCACGTTCAAAGAGCTTTATCAAGGTCCAACGTTGTGCCTTTTCTGGCAGCTTAGTCCCCACGAGCTTCTTAATATCTGCTAAAGCCTTTTCAATGTCTGCTGCAAAGATTACATACTTAGGAGCAGCTACTTTAGCCTGTGCTTTTGCCAATGCCTTTTCCGCAGCCTGCTGAATACCTTCACCCTTTAATGCAGAACATTCTACCATCTCCAGGTCAAAAGCTTCTGCCAGCTTAGCTACATTAATCTTATCGCCCTTCTCGCGCACAATATCCATCATATTCAGTGCAATTACTACAGGTAAGCCCATTTCAATAATTTGGGTGGTAAGATAAAGATTACGTTCAATATTAGAAGCGTCTACTAAATTAAGAACAGCACCTACCCCGTCCTCTAAAA
>JAKSOK010000055.1 GCA_024405615.1 Phascolarctobacterium sp. | reverse complement strand
AATCAATGCATATTCAACAAACAAAGCACCCTTTTGACCTAATTTTGCGCCCAACATAGTTTTTACATAAGTTACCATAATACTTCCTCCTTAAAATATACCATTGTGCTTTCCTAAATCAGCACTGGGTTATTTTTTGATATCAACAATTCACGACTATTATTTTTGTGTTAATATCTGCCCAATGTTATTTTAGCACAACACGTATATTTATGCAAGTACTTTTTTAGTATTTTTTTATAAAATATCTAATTATTAAAATAATATTATGTTAATTTTTACAGATACTAGTTTTATAAAACTCAAACACACCAAATTAATATTTTAAGAGCTAACTGCAAGGAAAAAGCCAGAAATTTTGCACTGTATGTGAATACAGTACTATTTTCTGGCAAGTTTAAATAATTATAGATTTTTTATCATATTTTAATATCAATAATCTTCTTGATACATAGACCACCAATTATTTCACTTACGAGGCAGCCCGCAATAATATATTTAGCATAGCTTTGAGCCATAAACTTATCAAAATAATTAGGATTCATATAAATTAGAATCATGCATATAGCTATAGGCAGCAAGCCAACAACCCAACCTGCAAACACACCTTCCGATGTTAGTACTTTAATTTCTCTCTTGAGCTTTACTCTATCCCTAATAGTATTCCCTATGGTATCGAAAATTTGTGTAAGATTACCACCTATTTGTCTTTGGATAACAACAGCTGTAGCAAGCAGATCGAAATCGTCACTTTCCATACGCTTGCTAATGCCATTAAGAGCTTCCTCTAAAGAAATTCCTAGATTTATTTCCCTTAAAGCTCTGCTAAATTCTCCAGAAATAGGTTCCGGTAATTCTTTTGCAACGGTTTCCATTGCCTGTTGAAAGGTAAAGCCGGCACGAAAAGCATTGCTCATCATGACAATAGCATCTCCAAGCTGAGCATCGAAATCTTTCATACGCTGGATACCTACGTTTTTAACATATACGTACCACATAACAAGCCATAGCATGGTTAGGATAATGCCTTTTAACAAACTCAATGTCAATAAAGAAATAATAAGTAACCAAAAAGCAGCACTGCCAAGCAGCATAACCATTAATTCAGAGCCAGACACCGGTAAATCAGCTTTTGCAGCCAATAAGGCAAAATGCTGCTGTTTAGGTAAAAAATTACCTAAATGCTCAGCTACCATACCCGCCCATTCTTTATAGCGAGAATTTCTTAAATCCTCCCAAAAGTCGCCTCGAGATTTTCTGTAAGAAGCTCTAGCTCTGCCGTAATTATGGATACGTTCGGAAACGCCTAAATTTTCTTTCTGACTATAGTTATAAAGTCCTAAAAGTAAGCAGAATACTGCCAACGAAACTATAATAGCAACAAGAACCACAATATCACCTATTCTTCTCAACAATAGCTTTCGCCATCAAATCAATCTGCTGCGTCAAAGCGGCCTTAGGACCTATATCTGTTGCCATACGACCATTATTAGCAGCCTGAGCGCACAAATGATATTCATTAGGAATTAAAGTCACAGGACATCCCAACTCATCTTCCAAGATTGTGCGTTGGCGAACCTCAGGAGTAATGCGAGTAATCACACACTCAACTCTACTTTGCCAATCGTCCATGGCGTGAAAAATATCTAAAGATCTTTTTAAATGCTTTAGTTCAAAGGTGCCACCGGACATAGTAGTTAAATATACTTTATCCGCTGCTTCACAGGCAGCCATGGTAACAGGACTGAAGCCAGGAGCCAGGTCTACTAAAATATATCTAAAGCATCTCCTAGACATTGCAATGAGATCCGTTAAAGCCTCTGCAGTTATCAAATTAACTTGCTGAGCATTTTTGGCGCCACATAGCACCTGTACATTAGGAACAACTTCTTCATAATACTTAGCTAAGGTGCTAGGAGCAAGCAGGCTCAAATCACGCAAAGCTTCTACAATCGTACTTTGAGGATTAATATTTAAAAAAGCATCCATATCCGCAAAGGTAGTTTCAGCATCAATTATCCCAACCTTTTCCCCTGTTAAGCGAGCAAGATTTAAGGCTAAATTCACAATTAAAGTTGTTCTTCCACTTTTACCTTTAGGTGCAAAAAAAGTTAGGACCTCACAAGTAGAGCTTACAGATACTTTTTTTGCTTCTTCAAGTACACGCTCAAAGCTATCAATATCGAAGGGCATAGTTAGAACGCCATCAAACATTTCCTCCATTTGATGACGTTTGCGCTCATCCCAACGACTACTTAAGCCTATAATATAAGTCCCTGACAAATTGTTACGAACCTGTTGGATAACCTTTTCCGGATCAGGTAAAGCGTAATCTACGTCCAACAGCAAAAGCTGCGGTTTTTGGGTATAGATTGCTTCCATGCCTTCCACTCCAGCACGGTATTCAATAGCTTCATAGTTACCAGATCTATTTATGACATTTACAAGATGGATGCGCATATCTATATTGGCAACCCACACTAGTATTTTATCTCTTTGTGCCATTAATTAACCCTCCGCTACACAGCTATTTCCATAACCAGGAAAATATACCATTACTCTTTTCCGCTTCTTTATCTCCAAGCTCAACCGCAATGATGTTACTAATTTCATCAGCAACCTTGTTTTCCTTTTGAAAAAGAACAATAGGTTGAGCCTTTTTTATAGATTCCATCATACCAGCATAATCATTATGGATAAAATATTGGAAACCTTTACCTAATAACCCTTCTACATCTTTAGTGCTAATCTGGGTATCAGCCTTATTACGATTTAAAATCAACCGTACGCGATTTGCATCAAATTGCATTTTCTGTAAATTATCTAAACCCTGCTTCAAATTTTTAATAGAAGGAATAAAATCCACTACACAGGGAATAAACAATATATCTGTTTGTTCCAATACAGCCATAGTAATGGGGCTAAAGCCAGTGCAAGTATCCACAACTACATAGTCATAATTAGCTCTTAAATGATTAATTGCTCTTGTTGTGTTAGATTCCGTTATTAAATATCCTTCATCAAGTTCACTAGGGGCTGCCAATACATCAAAGCCCCACGGAGTTTCTTCAACCAAATTAGCTGCGTTTACTTCATCATCCTCATACATTTGGTAAAAGCTAGTCTCAGGTTCTAAACCTAAGCAATTAGCCACATCACCAAATTGCATATCGCAATCTGCTAGACAAACTCTATAACCTCTTTCTGCTAAATCTGCTGCGAAATTAATAGCTAAGGTTGTTTTTCCTGTTGCAGAAGCAGTGCTAAAGAAAGTCAAAACTTGATTTATAATCTTTTCATTTCTTCTTCTTTGGTTGGACATATAAGTCACCTCGCAACACTTCTTCGTCCTTTAAGTTGGAAATTCTTCTTGCCTCATCAGAATATATTGGCATATAATCAGAATCTACCAAAACTGGAGTCAACAGAATAATAATTTCTCTCTGCTGTTTACTCTTAGACGTACTACGGAAGAAATGTCCCAGAATAGGAATATCCCCTAGAATAGGAATTTTAGTTATATTTTTGCTTTGTTCAGAAGAAATCAGACCGCCAATAGCCATAGTCATTCCTGGTTTCATCAAAACATGCGTATCTGCTTTTCTTGTTATGAGTCCAGGAGTTGCATAGCCTTCAAGCTTCACCGCATTAGCATAATCCAAAGAACTTACTTCAGTTTGTATCTTAGTATCTACACTATTATTTTGTTGTACATTGGGTTCAATATTCAACTTAATGCCATAATCCTTCCATTCAATGGAAATATCTCCATCATTAGAAACAGGCACAGGTATTTGTCCCCCAATAAGTACTTCTGCTTTAGAACCACTCATGGTAATTACGTAGGGCTGTGACAAAACCTTAGCGTCACCCTGAGCAACCATGAGATTTAGTTGGGCGTTAATGTTTGCATAGGAACCAAACCAATGCAAGGGATTACCACCGTGATGCTTATCGATAGTATTTTTAGCACTTTGACCAAACATAAACAGATTGGTTCCTTTAAGATTTATATCATCACTGCCGCTACCATTATTAGAGCTTGCATTACCATAAACAATACCAAGATCTTTAGATTTATTAGTAGAAATTTCAACAACTCGTGCTTCAATACGGATTTGTTTTGGAGCTGCCATTTCTAAAAGATTAATTACCTCACCGCCGTAGGCAGAAGCTATTTTTTCTGCACGATTACGCTCATATTGACCAGCAACCATTCCTTCAAGAATAACCTTATTGCCAACCACATTAACATCTACACCAGCATAACCAATAGCCTGTTTAATAACTTCGGAAGAAGCAGAATTAGAACCATCAACTACAACAGTATAACTGGTTCTATTGCCCCATTTCCAAACATGTAGAGAGGTAGCACCAGTTTTCTTGCCGATAAGAATAACTTCATTTCCAGAAACAAGGACATCTGCCACATCTGGATCTGCGACAGCAACTTGACTAACCCCCTCACCATCTAAAATACGAGAACGACTTACACCAACAGATAACAATTCATCAGCAAAGGCATTACTTGCTACAGAAAGTAAGCCGAGCATAATCATAGTTGCTATAGAACGTTTGAATTTCATTTCTCATGCTTCCTTTCTTTTATTTTGTAATGCCAGAACCGCGAATAACAGTTACGGGAGCCTTAGGAGCAACATTAGGAATTGCTGCTGGCGCCGCCTGGGTTACCGGAACTTGGGCCGCCCCACTACCAATTACTAAAGAGCCCATTACCTCTTCTTCTTCAGGCTTAAGAGGTCTTAATGCCAAACTGATTTTTCCACCCTCTTGTTGGGCAACACGTAGCTTTACAGCATCACGTGGATCAACAGCCAAAGTCACAGTGCTTATCTTCTCAGCTTTATTACTGCCGGACATGGAAATATCTCGTTGACCTGTGCCTAATACTAAAACATTTTGAAGAATCATTTTGCCCATGGTTGGCATATTATTTCCTCTGCCAACAACATTTATGATATCCACATATTGCCCAGGTTTTACGAAACCGGCAATGCTACTTACCTCATCTACAGCTATAGTCACTGCACGTTTATCCTTAGGAATGCTAACCTGCAAACCACTATTAGGAACCACACTAAAGCGTCTACGTGTTAGTTGATCACCTGCATTAATGGATTGTCTAGTTTTTTTACCAACAACCTCTTTAATGTCTTTATAAGCATCCGCCTGAACTGCGGATTTTGGTAATTCAACAAGCTTTAACATGTCTTCCTTGATTACAGTTTCTTGTCCAATAGTGTCTTTTGCAATAACTACGGATACCGTAATCTCTTGAGATTTCTGCGATTTGACACTTTTACTTAGCATCGAATACGTCAGGAATGCAGCTAATATGCTTAGCACTAAAGCTACAATAATTAATAAACGTGGTGGTATTTTTTTCATAATGCCCAATTACCTCTTTCTGATAAAACTACCAAAATAAATCTAATATCCCAACATTATTATATAAAATTATGTAAAATTATGCAAGAGTTTTATGCATTCTTATAGCAAAGAAATAAAAAACAGGAGACACCAAGGCATCTCCTGCTTATTATAAGCTTCTATTCTACTAAAACCGTTTCTCTACGAACCTCTTGCTCCGCCGTTCCTCTATTCCAATTGCCATTACCAAAATATATTTTTTCAGGATTATGATTATTATTGTCAACCATAACGCTAATTTCGCTTGGCGTTGTTCCAGAACCTATGGAGCTATAGCCCTTATTAAAATACAACATATTCGGTGCATAAATAAAATGCTGCTCTTCTAAACTTGCACTATTATCAGGATATGCAAGAATATGGTTATCGTTGCCGCCTATATAAATGTTATTAGCACCATAAATATTGCCCATAAAAACATTGTTGCTACCATAAATATACAAATCATTTTGATTGCAATAAATATCTCCATATACAACACCATTGGTTGCAATAACACCATTGCCTGCAAATCTAAGTGCTTTTATATTTTTTACATAATCAACACTACTATCATATTTGATTGCTGCGTAATTTATACTAGCATTACTAGGAACAGTATATTGGCCAGTAGAGCTATTAAGCCAGCTCTTGTTATAAGCTAGATGGTAGTCTGTCAGTACCGCCCCATTAAAGCTAGAGCTATTAATGACATTGGTATAGAAAAAGCTATAACTGTCAGATACATTGACATTTAAACGCAAATTATTAATATCGAAGTTTTTACCATAAATTCTATTAGCACCATTATCACTATTTAAATAATTCGTATCCTTTTCTAATCTTACATTATAGTTATTAGCGTCCTCCATTCCCTTCTTATAGTTATCAACATAATTTTTAATACCTAGAATTCTATTAACATCTGTAATCCATAGTTTTATAGTATCTATGGAAGCTGCATTCTTAGCTTGAAGAACCGGCGTCCAAGTTCCGTTATTATCCTGCATAATATAATATCCATCATCATTTGCAGGAATTGCATATTCCTGAGTACCAAAGTAACAAACGCTATATTGTCCATTCTCAAGCTTTTGCGCCAATAAATACTTATCCTCTATTTTATACATATTAACTCTAGTAGTATCTACATTTTGCAATTTTCCCGCATTCATTACCTGATCTAAATTACAGGTATAATAGCCCGGACTCAAATATTTATTTAAATTATCAGTATTAGTTTTAGGCAAATAATTTTGTCCATTATTATTTACAGTAATTCCGACGGTTACTGCCTCCGCATCTCCCTCTTGATATATTAATTGATCTAGGCTGCTATTGTTGTAATCAATCATGTTAGCATAAATTACTGGCACCTTAGCTTCACTATTAAGACCACCACCAGAACTTTCCCCAGCAACAGTAAGATTACATTTAGCAGCAGCTGTAACAGTTAAGACTACACCCTTAGCATGCTCATCGCCCATAACTGCATTTAAAAACATCAAAGGTACTCTTTTAGTTAAGCGCACTCTTACTCTATCATCATCAATGAAATCAGAGATTATGCGATTGGAGCTATCTACATTGACATCTAAAAAGTTATGGCTATTCAAACGACCTGAAACTGCATATTCAACTTTGTAATTCAAATCAGCTGCAAGCTTAGGACCTTTATCAGAATCACTCCAGCAATCAAAATCCATAAGCTTTACAAAGTTGCTATTACCATCATCAATATCTTCCTTTTCTTCGTTCAAATAACCATTTTCATAGGTTCTATAAATTCCTTTATAAGCAATATTATCCAAGCTAAGATTTCTAAAGCTATCGTCGTTTACTTTAACAAAATCGGCAATAGCTTTACCTATGACCATTGCCTCTTTATCCTCAGCAAGCGGACTCCCATTGTAACGTCCCTCGGTTTTATGCATCTGCATAGCTCCTGCTAAAGCCGTAGCATCCGCTACATCCTGCAGTTTAGAACGCATAACATACAGATAACCAAAGTCTATAGCAATTCCCATAATAGCTATAAGTGCTGGTAGAATCAATGCAAAAATGACTGCTATGGCACCATGTTGCGCGCTATGAACTTTTCCTATCCTTCTTACCTTAAATAAGCCCATTTATATATCCCTTACTAAAAAATCAATTGTTATAGGTGATTGTCTTTTCCTTTATCATTAGATTATCGCTTAACAATTGTTTTAAAGCGATACTTTCATTGTCATTATAAGAACTATTAGTGTGAGAAAAAGAAAACTGAATTTGTTGATTACTTTTACCATCTGTTTTGATCTCTACAGGCCATCCTACATTAGCAATGTTATTGCTATCCTGAGTTACAGTATTACTACCAGCATATACTACATAAGTAAAATCAAAATCTGCTAATTTATAATTTGTATTACCTACGGTAACGGTTTTGTTCACATCTACAATGTCTATAACATAATTGGTATTATTTTTCAAATTGATGGCATCAATATAATATGTATCATTAAACTTAAAACCGATTAGCTTTAAGATTTTTTTAATAAATTCCCAAAAACCATTTGATGCATTTCTCTTTATATCGTAGCTAGTCACAAGGTTATCACTGTAATTTATAACAGGAGTGACGATACCTGAAGAAGGATGATTTTTGTGAGCAACTTCATAATAAGCACTTCCGTTAAGATTTGTGTTTTGAGTTTTAGTATTGGCTAGATTACTAATAAGTGGATTAAAATCCGAAATTATAACGAATATTAAAGCAAATGCCAAAAGAATTGCATATTCAACAAAATATGCTCCTCTATGACGTGATTTCTTTAAGTTGCTATTTATATTTTTTAAAATATCTTTTAACCCAAAACTCATAATAGCCCGCAATCTTCATTATATTATTAATGGTACAATTCAATAAAATTTGCATATAAATATCCATTTATATTTTATCATAACATTGTATTTTGTCTAGTATTTTCTTCTAGATAAAAGAAAAATAAAAACCACCCCTAGGTTATCTAGGAGTGGTAAAAATATGTATCTTATAATTTAGCTTGCAAATCTTCAAGCTTAGCTTTTTGACTAGCGATTACTTCATCGCCAATAGCAAACTGCTTTTCGTTTTCAGTAAATGCAGGACCACCATAAGACTTACGAGCAGCAACACAGTTGTAAGGTTCTAAAGCAACTAATAAATCTTCTTCGAATAAATCAGAGAATTGTTTATATTCTTCAATACTGATTTCCGGTAAGAATTTGTTATTATGAATTGCATAAGCAACACACTTACCTACTACCTCATGCGCTTTACGGAAAGGCAAGCCTTTACGTACCAAATAATCTGCCAGGTCGGTAGCATTAGAGAAGTCTTTAGAAACAGCTTCTTGCATTTTGTCAACATTAACTGTCATGGTCAGAATCATGTCAGCATATACTTGTAAAGTAAATTTAACAGTATCTACAGCATCAAAGAAGCCTTCTTTATCCTCTTGCAAATCCTTGTTGTAAGTCAAGGGTAAGCCTTTAGCAGTAGTAAGCATTCCCATCAGGTGACCATAAACACGACCAGTTTTGCCACGAACTAATTCTGCAATATCAGGATTTTTCTTTTGCGGCATCATAGAGGAACCTGTTGCAAAAGCATCATCAAATTCAATAAAGGCAAATTCTGTAGAAGACCACAGGCACAGCTCTTCACTTAAGCGAGACATATGCATCATTAAAGTAGAAGCAAAGCTCAAGAATTCGATAACATAGTCACGATCGCTAACAGCATCCATGGAATTGCAGTATACTTTACCAAAGTTCAATTGCTCAGCAACATCAAAACGATCGATGGGGAAAGTAGTACCTGCAATAGCACCAGCGCCAAGAGGCATCATGTCTGCACCTTCCCATACGCCTAAAAGACGACGGAAATCACGTTGCAGCATGTTGAAATATGCTAGCATATGATGAGCAAAGGTGATTGGTTGAGCACGTTGTAAATGAGTATAACCAGGCATTAAGGTCTTATCATGCTTTTTAGCAACAGTCAACAAAGCTTCTTCAAAACGAATCAACAGCTCTGCGATTTCTGCAACCTCACGCTTCATATACATATGCATGTCTAAAGCTACTTGGTCATTACGGCTACGTGCAGTATGCAAACGAGCACCAGCTTGACCAATACGCTCAGTCAAACGAGCTTCTACATTCATGTGAATGTCTTCTAAAGCAACTTCAAAACTAAAGTTACCAGCTTCAATATCTGCTAAAATATCCTTCAAACCAGCGATGATTTTTTCACCATCTTCTACTGGAATGATACCGCATTTTGCCAACATACCGGCATGGGCAATACTGCCACGGATATCTTCGCGATATAAACGTTTATCAAAATCAATGGACGCATTAAATGCGTCCACTAATTCGTTCGTATTCTTAC